>PLSN01000143.1 GCA_003165135.1 Bacteroidota bacterium | reverse complement strand
CCTTCGGCTACGCTCAGGATGACATTGTTTTTGGGGATTATTCCACCCCTTACCCCTCGCCCCACCGTCGGCGGGCAGGCAGCGGGGAACAAAAAGTCAACGGCAAGCTGCCGAATACAGATTGCTTCGCCAATATCATAAAGACCTTTTACGGGAATTGGCTCGCAAAGACGGCTTATTTGGGGCAGGCTCACGTCAAAAGTGCCATAATGTCATAAAATAGATGTTGGCACGCTTTTTAACGATATCATAAAATATATCTATTCGGTGTACGTCTTAATATCATAATTCATGCAGAGCAAAATGACAACCTCCCTAACCCTACCGATGGCCGAGCAGCAAAGCAACGTGAAGATCGTTCAGACCTTCAGCAAAGAGAGCAAGAGACTGCTAAACTTCATAAAACAACGAGTACCAACTAACGAGGATGCCGAAGATATCCTGCAGGACGTGATGTACGAGTTCGTCAATACATTCCGCGTGATGAAGCCTGTGGAGCAGGTGGCATCGTGGCTATTCACCGTAGCGCGAAACCGCATCACGGACTTCTACCGTAAGAAGCGTCCGGACCTGCTCGACGACCAGACCTTCAGCTATAAGGATGACGGCGAGACACTGTCTCTCTCTGACATGTTGCCAGCCAGCGACGGCAGCCCCGAGAGCAAGATGATGAACGACCTCATCATGACCAATGTCACGGAGTCACTCAAGAAACTCCCCAAGGAGCAGCGCGAGGTGTTTATCATGCATGAACTGGAGGACAAAAGTTTCCAGGAGATCGCCGAAATTACCGGAGCTAATGTAAATACTTTACTTTCGCGTAAGAGGTATGCGGTCATATTCTTGCGCTCAGAGCTGCAGGGGCTGTATGAAGAATTATTTAAAAAATAAACGCAATGTTAAAGAGTATCCTGAAAGGGGGCGGTTTTTTTGTAGTGATGGCAGGTTTATTCCTGCTACTGGTATATGGATTTGAGATACTTTGGAATATCACAGTACCAGAGCTATTCGGTCTCAAAAGCATGACTTATGGCATGGCATTCAGAGTACTTATCATCTCCCGCATACTCATTGGAGGTTTTGGATTCAGGTGGTCTAACAATAACGAGAAAGGCAAGTTCTGGCGCGAACGCATGAAGATGAAAATGGAAACTATGTCTGAAGAAGAAAGATCTGAATTCAAACGCAAGCTCTGGCATAAGTGCAAAGACTAGACCTCAATCTCCACATTGCAATTTACGGAATTACAGATTTACTATTTACGGATTTGAATGCAGATCATTAAATTTATTTATTTTTTAAATTAAGCACTGAATATTTCTTCCATGCTTTACTAACCTGCTAATTCCTATATTTTGTATTTCCTCAAATCCGTAATTCTGTAATACCGTAAATCTGTAAATCTTACATTTAACACATTTACACATTGGTGCATTAGCACATTCGTTTTTTCTCCGTTACATTTGCCGTAAACAAATACGCATGAATCGTTTTATTGCAATTATCCTCGGGCTCGTTCTCTTTCCTTTATTTTCTGAGGCGCAGGTCCCATCTCCTACCATCAAACAGATCGGAAAAGGCTGGGATTCTTTCATCCCCAAAGATTGGAACATCATCATGGCAGACTCTGCCGACTTTGACAATGACCTGAGGGAAGATTATGTTTTCATCCTCCAGGCCGATGGCGACTATCTCAATAGCCTGCACTTTGATACTAAGTTTAACGCGCCTCCGCGTGTGCTGGTCATACTGATGGGCACAGGGACTGACTCGCTGGAGTTTGGCATGAAGTCTGACAGTGTGATCCTGCGTGCCGATGGTGGCGAGGGCGATCCGCTCACTCAGGGCACAGGTATCAAGACCGACGGCAATATATTTGAGATCAACTATGCAGGCGGCCTGTCAGTTCAGTGGACCGGGCAGTATAAATTCGCCTATAGTAAAGCCAAAGAATGGTCTCTGTCATATTACCGAGGAACAGAGTACAACAGCACTGACGAAGATGCCCCTATCAAGGTATATGAAGTCGACTTTAATAAGAAATATATGAAGCTGGATAAGCTAAAAACCTCAATGCCCAGCCTGCCCAAACTCTACATGGACAAATTCAAACCTAGGACCGTGACGATAGCTCCGGGAGTGGTGCTGTAATGTGCTAATTAGTTAATATGCAAATGTGCTAATAAAACGCAGTAATTGCATTCAATTAGCACATTAGCAAATCAGCACATTAATTTATTTATTTCGCTCCTCCATACAGCCCTTTCCAAGGCTCAGGATATTCCCTTTCGAATTTGATAGGCTTGGTCAGGTCCATACGCAGGCCGGAGTTAGGTCCTATATATTGATCACGGTTGGTTTTGTCGAGGTTCTTATGCGCCGTGATAGACCAGCAGGTAGAACTGCCAAACGCGGCTATATCCACGCTCCAGCGCAAGAATAGCTGCCATACACGAAACCACTTCTGTCCATAGTGCTCCATGATATAAGCCTCATTGCGGATCCAGTTGTAGTACCATTTGTGAATGGTGTGCGAATAGTGAATACCCACGTTCTCGAGGTGCGCTACTTCAAAATTCGCATCCTGTAGCGACTCTATGAGAAAGCCCAGCGGTGTCGAAGCATCTGCCCCCGGGAAGATATACTCACCCATAAACATAATCCACACAAGATCTTGATAGTGAGGGCCCTTCTTGAGGATACCCGGATTGGCACGTATGCCAGCCTGCTGGATGTAGAATTTCCCGTCATCTGCTAGCCTGTTATATATCATCTTGAGAAAACCCGGAAACTTGCGTACACCTACGTGTTCACCCATTTCAAGGCAGGATATTTTATTGAATTTCAGGTCAGCGGGTATATCGCGGTAATCCATGCGCCATGCTTCTGCCTGGGACTTGGTCATGACGTGATCTGCGATCTGCTGGTTGGCCCAGTCGGCACCTGCCTGNNGGCAGGATATTTTATTAAATTTCAGGTCAGCTGGTATATCGCGGTAGTCCATGCGCCATGCCTCTGCCTGATCTTTGGTCATGCCGTGATCAGCGATCTGCTGGTTTGCCCAGTCGGCGCCTGCCTGTGCTATTGTTACACCTGTAGATTTAGAGCCAAAGTTCTTCGCAGCATAGGCTATCAGCGTACCCCAGCCGCAACCTATATCGAGGTGGGTTTCGCCTTTTTTCAGGTCCAGTTTTTGGCAGACCATCTGCATCTTTCGATCTTTTGCTGTCTCCAGCGTTTCATTGGCAGGGT
>PLSN01000416.1 GCA_003165135.1 Bacteroidota bacterium | reverse complement strand
GTAGGCTTCAGCAAGTCCATTGCCGAGGAGTTCGGCTCACGCAGCATCCGCTGCAATGCCATCTCGCCGGGATTTATAGAGACGGACATGACCCATGTGCTGGGAGAAGATACCAAGAAAAACCTGCTCAGCCAGATCCCTTTGGGGCATATGGGCCAGCCTGAAGATATAGCCAATACTGCGTTATTTCTTGGCTCTGACCTGTCTGCCTATATTACAGGACAGGTACTAAGTGTATGTGGGGGCATGAGCAGATAGTCAAATACCATCTTTTTCTGAGAATTCTTGTCTGATTTCGATCAAAATCACTATATTTGCATTCCATTTTAGAAAAACAGGCATAAATCGACGTATATGAATCCAACACTTAAATTAGTTCAAGATACTTTTAACCAGCCGCTGAAGCACGCAAAATTTGGCCCGGGCGACAATATCACTGTATCTTACAAGATCACCGAGGGTAACAAAGAGCGTATCCAGGAGTTCCGTGGGGACGTGATCCAATTGAACGGCACAGGTACTACTTCTACGTTCACAGTAAGGAAAATATCAAACGGTGTTGGCGTAGAGCGTGTATTCCCGCTTTATTCTCCATTCGTAGATGAGATCGCTGTCAATAAAGTAGGACATGTAAGGCGTGCTAAACTTTACTATCAGAGAGAAAGGAAAGGTAAAGCATCACGTATCAGCGAAAAGAGGCAGCTCATTTCAGAATAATATTTCTGTCATATACTATATTAAAAACGCTCCAAATATTTGGGGCGTTTTTGTTTTACCACAACTATAATTCTATTTTAGCCCCATGGATTCCCCTTCGAAATTTCAGGCATGGCTCTATGCATTCAGGCTGCGCACATTGCCACTGGCATTTTCATCTATCATTACAGGATCGTTTATATCGTATCATCGAACTTTTAGCTGGTCAATATTTGGTTTAGCAGTTCTTACTACTTTATTGTTACAGATACTTTCTAATCTGGCCAATGACTATGGTGATAGTGAGATAGGTACCGACAATGCCGACCGCATCGGCCCCAAACGCGCAGTGCAATCAGGTATTCTTTCATTCTCAGAGATCAAAAAGGCTATCATATTCTTTAGTGTATTGTGTCTGATCTCCGGTTCATTATTGATCCACTTCTCACTGGGTGAGCAGGATATGCGTTCATTGATATTCCTCGCTCTTGGCCTCGCCGCTATCGCTGCTGCTATCAAATACACAGTCGGTGCAGGCGCTTATGGCTATTACGGCCTGGGCGACATTTTTGTGATGCTATTCTTCGGTTTCGTCGGAGTAGCTGGTAGCTATTATCTGCAGTCACATGAGCTTCACTGGAGCATATTGCTGCCTGGCCTGACCATTGGCTGCTTTTCGACAGGAGTGCTCAATCTGAACAACATGCGCGACCGCATCAGCGACCAGAAAGCAGGCAAGAATACCATCGTCGTAAAGATGGGCGCATATAATGCCAAAATATATCATACTACACTTATCATTTGTGGTTGGCTATTTGCACTGGCTTTTTCTTTTAGGGTATTTCATTCTTCCATTTCCTTTTTGTATGTCCTGACGGCTCCATTATTCTGGAGAAATATCATGGCAATATGGAAAGTATCAGACCCGAAGGATTTTGATCCTTTCCTGAAACAGCTGGCTATCTCAACTTTTATCTTCTCAGTTTTGTTTGCTGTTGGACAAGTATTCGGATATTAAATTTTCGTAAGGCCTAGCATAAACAAACGTCTAATACGTCTTAAGATGAAACCCTTATATTTACGATGTCAATGAGAATGTCGGCCCATTTATGCAGCAGATAGGGATCAGCCAAAATAGCATCACCGCTAGTGTACAATGTGCAGCCGCAAGAGTATCTATCTTTGATACTATCGACTCCGTCCCCGAATCTGACTGGCTGCGCTTTATCCCGGACGGAAACCCGCTCTTACAACCTCAATATTTAAAGCTTCTCGAAGACACTCAGCAGGGTGAAATGGATTTCATCTATGCGCTCGTGCATAAGGAAGATAGGCTCATCGGTGTCTGCTACTTTCAGATAGTGAGGTTCAAGGGAACTAACCTCCTGCCCTATTTTCCAGCTGCTGGTAGCAATAGATGGAAGAATGTGGTGATGAAACTCGGGAAAGGTATAGTTGGGTTGATTGATATTCCATTATTGGTCAGCGGAAACTTATTCATCACCGGAGAGCAGGGTATTTATTTCTTATCCCACTTTACGGAATTAGAAAAGTCATTTTATTTATCTCATACTATAGATCATATCCTCAAAGAAAGGAAATACATAAAAACTGTATTACTCCCGGATATGTATGAGCCATCAGGCGACTTTGATGTTGCTTTTCTGAAAAACAAATATCAGCGCATCTATGTAGAAGCCGATATGAGTATGATCATCCCAAATGACTGGTATGGTTTTGATGATTACTTACAAGCCATATCATCGAAATATCGAGTTAGGGCAAAGAAGATCATGCAAAACAGTCAGAAGCTATCAGGGCACGAGCTCACTGCTGATGAATTAGAGAAAGAGCTTGGCCGTTTTTTTTACTTGTATAAACTGGTAGCTGACAAAGCTGATTTCAATATTGCAAAATTTCCTAAGTCATATTTCGTTGCACAAAAAAGGCTAAATCCTTATCTGTACAAAATATTCGGTTACTATCTCGATGGTGTTTTAGTTGGCTTCATGTCGCTTTTCATTTTACCTAATAAAACGGAGGTCCACTACTGCGGTATAGACTACAGTATCAATAAAGACCATGCACTATATCAAAGGATGCTATATGACACGGTAAAGTATGCCATCGAAAATAACCTTAGAAAGCTCCACTTTGGCCGTACCGCGCCTGAAGTAAAAAGTACTATAGGTGCTATTCCACATCCGATGTACGGCTATCTGAAGCATAGAAACCCGATACTCAATAGCATAATGGGGTTGTTTACCGGCAGGCTAAAACCCAGGGAATATATACTCCGAAACCCCTTCAAGTAATTTGTCATAAGAGACTACTCTTCGTTTTGTTAAAAACAATATCCATCGATTGGATCAATATCCGATTGTCAGATTGATGGTTTAATCCTATTTTAGCGGGTAATGTCTGACGAAGAAGGCCAAATCATAGCCGGGTTCTCAAAACTCGGCAAGCGTGAAAAGATCAAATGGATAGCCAAGAATTTTTTATACGCCAATCCTATTGAGGTACTCAATGAGTTCGCCGGCTTCTGGCATGATAATATCGAAGCTCAAAAGCTACTGGATGGCTTTAGTGAGAATACAATTACCAACTTCCCTGTCCCTTTTGGTATAGCACCAAACTTTATGATAAACGGTAAAGTATTTGCTGTACCGATGGTCACCGAGGAAAGCTCAGTAGTGGCTGCCGCCTCAAACGCAGCAAAGTTCTGGCTGACACGCGGGGGATTTAAATCCACTGTACTATCTACTGTCAAGATCGGACAGGTACACTTCATTTATAAAGGCAATACTGAAAAGCTATACACTTTCTTCAATGATATAAAAAGCGAGCTCATAGCGGGAGTCAAATCGATCACTACCAAAATGGAAGAACGTGGTGGTGGCGTGACAAATCTTGAGCTTATCGATTTTACGGAAATAGAAAAGGATTACTACCAGATACGCGGTTATTTTGAGACCGTGGACTCTATGGGAGCCAATTTTATCAACTCCTGTCTGGAGGAATTTGGAGTTATGCTGACCGAGAAGATAGTCGCAAGCCCGCTCTTTACTGCAGAAGAAAAAGAAATGGAAATCGTCATGTGCATACTGTCAAACTATACTCCTGAATGCCTGGTCAAATGCGAGGTCTCATGTCGAGTGGAAGAGCTTGGCACATTCGACGATGGGAGAATAAGCGCACAGGAGTTTGCAGAGAAGATGAAACGTGCAGTGAGGATAGCGATCATAGACCCCTATCGCGCCACTACTCACAATAAAGGAATTATGAACGGTATAGATTCTGTCGTGATCGCCACAGGTAATGACTTTCGTGCAGTAGAGTCCTGCGCGCACACATACGCCTGCCGTGATGGACATTATCGCAGCCTGAGTGATTGTACGGTTGTGGATGGTCTCTTTACATTTACCCTTACACTTCCGATTGCCATAGGTACTGTCGGTGGTTTGACATCACTGCATCCTTTGGCGAAAAGATCACTGGAACTACTCGGAAATCCCAATGCCCGACAACTGATGGAGATCATCGCAGCGGTGGGCCTGGCACAAAATTTCGCAGCTCTTCGTTCACTCACTACAGTTGGCATCCAAAAAGGCCATATGAAAATGCACCTGACCAATATCTGTGCACAGTTTCAGGCGACTGATGAAGAGACAGAACAGGCAAAAGCTTACTTCGGAGACAAGACCATTTCTGTGTCTTCGGTCAGAGATTTCATAGATAGTATCAGAAATAAAGAGTAATAGATCTTCACTCAATGGCACTACCTGCTTCAGATTCAAAACATTTTTATGGCCATGGCAAACTAATGCTCACAGGTGAGTATTTTGTACTCGATGGTGCGAATTCACTGGCTATCCCTACTAGGTTTGGGCAACATCTTAGAGTGAGAACATTGTCCGGCAATAGCAATACACTCTACGGGGTGGCACTTAATAATCTCAAGCAACCATGGCGTAATCTGGCTTTTGACAAGAGTGATTTTACGTGCATAAATGAAAGCGGAGCTGAAGCAGACACTCTCTCT
>PLSN01000507.1:4007-4144 GCA_003165135.1 Bacteroidota bacterium | reverse complement strand
CCGCATGTCTTTGTCCTGTACATATATACTTGTCTTTGAGTGGGCGAAAGTACGTTAAATGCGCTAATTCGGCAACCTGTCTATGGGCTGGCAGTTGGTCAGGATGGGGAACTTTTGGCCATTCTGAGCAATATCAA
>PLSN01000507.1:0-3980 GCA_003165135.1 Bacteroidota bacterium | reverse complement strand
AATTGGTTTTCGCAATAATAAAAAAGACGGTTTTACTGGGCTTCACACTCGTTCGAAAATCAATTATCGGACATTTTATTTGATGATAACATTGATAGCAGGCCAACATCATTTCGCCGTCATTCCGATAGATTTTTAAAATGTAAAAAATAAGCATGCCAAATCTGAGCCTGCCTGCCGGTAGGCAAATTTGCAGCACTCATTATCGGATACTTATCGTGTGGCAGAGCCACGAGGAAATAGAAATGTTACTCGGCATAGCCAAGCAACTGTCTGAGCGCGGGCTGGAATAATGGCCCTGCTATTGAAACTTGGCTTAATTGGTTGATTGGACAATAATTCTTAATATTGAAAAAGGCAATTATGACAATATATGATAGAGCTTTAGTTAATTTCTATAATTACTATGGCCAAGTGTTTTCTCAACCGAATAGATATGCGAGCATCCAGTATATAACAACGTTACAACTTGGACAACTTGCTTCAGTTTCAAGTTTTTTTGGTTTTATTCAATTAATAAATCGAAACGGAACTAAACAAGCGTATTATATCTGTTGTATTATCGCATTTTCTTTATCCATTTTCAATGTATTTTTTTATAATCAAGAGAAATTAAATAAACTACTTTTGATTTACTCCGAATATAGTGATGCCCAAAAAAAGAGAAGTAGAATTATCTCAATCATATTTTCAATAATTACTCTCATTGGGTGGGTCATTGCAGCTATGTACATGAATTATTTACATGAACAAAGTTCTGGTTATGTACCAAATACATGAATGAATAACCCTCCTTCGCCCGCAGCCCCGCGAGTGAAACTTATCAATTCTCAATTAGCTATCCCCTTCTTTCCTACCACGAAAGAATCGCATGACCCAAGCCCCGAATGCTGAGAGACCTACTAAGAGAGGTTTGATAAATTTGAGTAACAGGATACCCAGTTTGGCAAATAGTCCGGTTTTTGCCAGTATGCCGCCCGCGATCAGTCCCGCTATGCCGTAGGCTGCCACTTTATCTATGCTGCTATTAAACTCCGTATAAGTATTGCCCGAAGTGAAGTTGGTCGCAGCGAGTATGGTAGGTGTCTGCTCCTTGATCTCAGCGAGCTGATCGATCCCGCCTATAGCATTTAGCACGAGCACTCCTTTGCGGCCCAGCACACGGATATTATAGTTCAAAAACACTGTGGTATCGCCTATATCCCTGAATTTCTTCGCCCAGTAGAGTTTGTGGGTCGATGCATCATAATATGGCTGCTCAGCCCAGCCTATGAGCTCTATGGCCTTGCTGCCCTGCCGCTCCCGCTCAGGGTTTGCCTCCGTGACCTGCTGCTGCATCTGTTTGAGCAGTTCATCGTATTTGATGTCTTTGGCATCATCATCTTTGATATGGCCCTCCTCCTCGTAGGTGATCTCTACCGCCCAGCAGTCGCGCAAAAAAGGACTTTTGTCCTCAGGCATCAGCATACCGAGAGACTCTGAGTAGGGGTTTTTCCATACATCATGCAGGACAGACGCAGCTTGTTTCCCATCCAGAAATTTAAATCCTTTAGGAATGTCCAGAGAAGCCACAATACCTATTGATATCTTCCCTGAGGTCTGATAATGAAAAGTGTCGAGTTTCGACAGTACATCCTGAATATTGATGCTTGTGTCTACCGCTTCACTATTTCCGGGTTTAGGTTTGGACGCTATCGCGGATAGGGAAACAAGTAGCAATAAAAAAGGAATGATAAATTTCTTCATAGTGATTTTGGCTTTGTATCGAGTGCTTGGTTTCAAAACCAAAATAGCAAGTTTTTCTAAAGTCTTGGAATTGTGCCTACCCCTAAATCCCCTAAAGGGGACTTTAATACATTTGAGGGTTGGCTGTTAAAGCCCCCTTTAGGGGGTTTGGGGGTAATACTACAAATCTCGCAAAACCTTCATAATATAGTCCGAATGATTCCACAATATAAAATGATTTCCAGTCGGGAAAATAGTATCACTGACCTGAGCATTAATAAATGCCCTCTTCATATATGTCACATTTCCTGCATCTACTACCATATCATTGGCTGCAGCCATGACGTATACCCTACATCTGATCCAGGAGAGCTTGTCTTTCAGCTTTAGTACATCTGTCTTGAAATACCATTCTTCATCATTGGCCTGGCGGAAAGCACCTGGCATAAGATATCTCAATGGTTTTTTAGTAAAAGGCTTCACCCATAGTTCTTTGGGCTCCAGATCAGGATCAAGGGCACCAGCCAGAATGACTATCGCTGTCACTTTATCGGGATTGTCAGCGGCCAGAATAGGGACTATAGAGCCTCCCAGCGAATGCCCCACCAGATAGAGAGGCTTGTCATTGCTTATAGAATCGAGAAAGGATGAGATCATGTCGCAACCCTGTTGAAGATGAAGCGCATTGCCATAATTGCTGTACCCGAATCCCGGCCTGTCGATGCTGATCATCCTGAATCGGCTGCGAAGGCTTGAATCCATCAGGTACCGCTCAAACGCATCCCAGGAACCGGGACTACCATGCACAAATACGATGGTCCGCAGGGTGTCCGGGCCCACAGACACATAGTGGAGGTCGTGGCCCCTGATATGCAGGGTATATGGTATCAGGCTGCCCCCTTTTTTCTGAAAGTCCCTGACCGCCTTTTTATCGCTCGTGCGAAGTGTCAGGCAGTTCTCCAACGCAAAATAGAAAAAGACCAATAGTATAGGGAGAATGTATCTTTTATGCATTTGTCAATAAAGATATGGACTTATTAGCCTGATTTGCTCATGCAAGAGCCTTGTTGGCCTCCGTATTTATTATTTCTCTAAAAAACTTAGCAGGTCTATGGATTTTTTTATATTTGCACTCCCCTAACGGGAAATAGAGGTAAAATCCTTTTCAAACCGGATTGGAGAGATGGGTGAGAGGCTGAAACCACCAGTTTGCTAAACTGACGTACGGGTAAAACTGTACCGAGGGTTCGAATCCCTCCCTNNAGGTTCGAATCCTGGTACCCCGACACAGTAGTAGCAACGGTTTCAGAGAATATCTGAAACCGTTTTTTATTTCTGGTGTAAATATAGTGTAAACAAATATTTTGCTTTGAAACAAGGAAAACACAACTACAACTAAATATCGTAATACAGAATTTTAGTAGAGACAAAAATTGATTTTTCTTATCAGTGTTTATTAATGCTTGTATGAGTGATTTGATGAAACACAAGTATTCAGGAAAATAAATAAATTGATTTTTTATAGAATAGAGCAAATCGGGCTTTTCAAAATACCATTTAGAGCGAAATAGGGCTTTTTTGTGGCTCATTTTACAGAAATGTTTGGCATATATCTGGGTGTAGTGAGGTATATAAGCCGTATATTATGCAGTGTGATAAAGATTCAAATAAAGATTCTTGAAATTAACAGATAAATAAGAAAATATTTAGATCAGCTATAGTATGCTAGTGACATTATAGTTCTTCATTAATTAGCCAATTTATTGTTTTGTGACATTGCAGTGATCGTTTTGTGATCTATATTTAACAAAATACAGTGACATTGCGAATGGAGCATACAACGGAATACCACAGTAATCTATGCTAAAGCATATTTGTTTTGAGCGGGATTATCTGGTAAATCAGTAAACGAATGTTTTTATATAGTGCTTGGAGTTGTTTTGCATGTGTTTATGATCTATATCCACTGTGTATGTCGAGCATAGTATATGGCACATCTAAGGCTTAAATAAACGTATCAAAGATTCAATTAAGATTTAAGCGAGATTCAATTTGATCCTTTCCCAGACTTATATAGATAAAAGGGAATGATCTGTTTTGCACGTTGAAGTACAAATAATGTACAAAATTATCTTCTTAAATAGGATGATATCTCCTTAAATAAAAAAACCTGCCGATATGAAGCGGCAGGTTAGAAAGTATCTGAGGATCAGGTATTATGATTTCTTATCGGCTTTGAGTTTACGGTGAGCATA
>PLSN01000191.1 GCA_003165135.1 Bacteroidota bacterium | reverse complement strand
TGCTGAAGATAAAGATAAGGGAAAGACTGCTTAGGTAGTATGAGTTATTATAGTATATCTGTGGATATTGCTATATATCGGGCAGAGCCTGTGTAACAGGCCTTAAATATTACACCTAATCATAATGAGCAATTGATTTGATCACTTTACCATCATTGCCAAAGAGAAAGAACTCAACGGCTTTTTTATTGAGGATAGAGTGGTAGTATATAGTGATCGAGTTTACACTATAGAGTACATCTATCAGTTTGAATTCCAGCTCAGGGAATTTCTTAAGGGCATTTGACCAATAGGTTCCAACTTTGTCTTTGCCACATAATGTGCCGCTGGGTTCATTCATGATGCTCACGATAAACGGTGTCGTCATCTCAAAAGTATCGCTGTAATGACTTAGTATTTTATCGAGATCGTGGGAGTTCCATGATTCGATCCAATGTTGAGCGAAGGAGAGTGCCGATTCCCGGGTGATCATTGCAATGAAGTTTTCTTTTTTTAATTATTCTTTTACCACCTTATACATCACGACCCTGTCGAGCTGATACTGAGCATCTGTACATTGTTTGCCCTCTGTACAGCCTGACCGCGGGCGGTAGGGGCCGATACCATTGATACGTATACGTGAGGGTTTGATACCGCTCTCCAGTATCAGGTCGGCCACCAGCCTGGCGCGTGTCACCGATAGCTCCATAGGATAGTCCTCATCCACTGAGCCTAGCCCGTAGAGCTTGATCTTTAGCTCTGGTATGTCTTTCATCATTTTGACGATTGACTGCATATCGGTCCAGGCATCTGCAGGTACTTTAGAACTGTTTTTGCTAAACTGAATGATGGGCATTTTAGCATTAGGGTCGAAATCGTCACGCTCTTTGAGATACTGGATCACCATCGTGTATTCGGCTTTATTATATGATGTCAGGTCCAGAATCTGCTTACTGATCTCATATTTGTCTTTGTAAAAAGATACCAGATAGAAATATCCGCTATCTACTATGATGTCATATTTGCCATTGGCATCTGATGTGACCTCCTGTGATACGATGCTATTGAGACGCCGTATATTGATAGATACATTAGGGATCGGGTCTTCAGTTTGACCATTTTTCACATAGCCTTTGGCATTGATGAGTTTTATTCCCAGACCGGTAGAGACCAATGGGTGAGAAACATTGGTCATAGAATCAGCTCTTCTTTTGTTTTGCTGAAGGACGTTGACCTGATAGGCATTAACGGTTTTTTCTTTTTCGTTTTTGAGTGCCCGGTCAGGATCGTAGTCCTGTTTTTTTGTTTCCGGATCTTTGGTCACGGCAGATTGCTCATCTTTTTGCAGCTTGCCGAGCTGCTGTATCAGTTGATTTTTCTCTTGTTCCTGGAGAGTCCTTTTGGCTTCGAGTTCACGTTGTTCTGCTTCTGCCTCTGCTTTGGCGTCTGCTATCCGTTTCTGCTCTTCTGTTTTTCTTTTGGTTTCCTCCAGCGCCAGTTTTTGTTTTTTATTCTGCTCTGCCAGCTCTTTGGCCAGACGCTTGCTTTCCTTTTTGGCTGCTTTATCGTTGGTTTCTTTCTCACGTTTTTCTGCGAGTACTTTTGCTTCGGCTTCTTCGCGGGCTTTCTTCATTGCAGCGAGGTCTTTTTCTAACTGGGCCTTTCTGACGGCAGCTTCCTGTTCGGCTTTATGGGCAGCTGAATCCAATGCCTGATCCTCTTTGGCTTTGGCCAGTTCGCGGGCTATCTTTTGATTCTCAGCAGCCTCGGCTTGTTGTTTTGCGATCGAGTCCTGGATTCTCTCACGAGCCTGTTTTTCATTCAGCTCATATTCCTGTTTTTCCCTTTCTAGTTTTTTTGCATCGCTGATAGCTTGCAGCCTTTGGCTTTCGATCAGTGCCAGAGAGTCAGCGACATGTTTTCTGTGGGCCATCATCTCCTTATTTTTGGCTTCTGCCACTCTGAGGAGGCTGTCTTGTTCTGCCTGCACCCTTTCAGCCTTCAGCCTCTTCTGTAGCTCGGCTTGCCGGGCTTGCACTACTTTTATACTGTCTTTGATGTGCGCATCCCTATCCGAGCCACGGTTTTCGGTTTTGATCTGTACCTTTTGACTTTCTATATTGATCAGCGAATCCAGCACGTGTTTGCGCTTGAGCATGGTTTCACGGTTGATTGCTTCTGCATTTTTGACGAGACTGTCCTGTATTTCCTTGTCCGATTTCGTTTCATTTTTCTGTATATCCGTTTTAGCTATTTGCGTAGTTGCTACATTTTTTTCGGTCGGCTTATTAGCTGTCGGGGTGGCATCATTATTGACCTGTATCTTTTGGTTTTGGGCCTGCGCCAGAGAGTCAGCGACGTGTTTACGTCTGGCCATGATCTCTTTATTTTTAGCAAGGGCTACTTTGAGCAGGCTATCCTGGGTCGTTGCTGCTTTGGCCGCATTTATTTCTTTCAGTTGATTGGCCGCTGTTTGTGCCTGCTGTTGTTTTTTTCTAGTTTCTGCATCCTGTAATTCTTTGTCCAGTTTGGCCTGTAGTTCTTTTTCTGCCAGTTGTTTTGTTTTGAGATCAGCTTCTGCTTTTTCGAGGTCCTTTTTTTTCTGCTCTTCGGCCAGTTCGCGTTTTCTGGCTTCTACCTCTTGTGCCATTCTGGCGGCTTCTTCATCCTGTTTTTTCTTTTCATCGGCATCCATATCCCTGAGTGCCACTTTAGGCTCATTATTCGTCTTACTAATGGCAGCATGGATCTGTTTGTCGATCGATGCGATGGCAGAATCTTTTCTGGTCAGCTGAATATTTAGTGACAGTACGATCGAGTCCTGTATTCGTTTTTGCACGGAGTCTTTACTGCCCAGTACCACCAGCGATGGTTTAAGGTTTCTATTGACGTGTTTGG
>PLSN01000086.1 GCA_003165135.1 Bacteroidota bacterium | reverse complement strand
GCTCCATATGCCGGCCCAGTGATACTTGGTAAAGGCCCGCTGCTGTATGAGCATTTCACCTTTTGAGTTAAAGATGATGACGCTTATGGCCTTATGCAGTATGCCTTTTTCGTGGGCTTCTGTTTTGCCCATCAGTCCGAGTTCGTTCCCCTGCTCATCCACGAGCACTACTTGTTCTTCAGTTTGTGACATTTACTCTCATTTGCGAAACCAATCGGCATACATCACATAGTTGTTTCCGATCCGCTCTATCAGGTGTTTAAAATTCTTTTCATCAAGGTCTTTGATCTTTTTTGCAGGTATTCCACCATAGATGGTGTTGCTTTCTACTACTGTGTTCTCGAGGACTACAGACCCGGCAGCAATAATAGAGTTTTTCTTTATGACCACATTGTCCATCACGATAGCACCCATGCCTATGAGTACATTGTCTTCTATCGTACATCCATGCACGATAGCACGATGACCGATGGAGACAAAATTGCCGATAGTGGTAGGAGATTTCTGATAGGTGCAGTGTATGATGGCTCCGTCCTGTATATTTACTTTGTTGCCGATTTTAATGTAATGCACATCGCCTCTGACCACAGCAGTAAACCAAACGCTGCAATCATCGCCCATAGTTACATCGCCTACTACAGTGGCATTCTCTGCCAGATAGCAGTTAGCGCCAAACTTTGGTTCTATGCCCCGGACGGGAAGTATCAATGCCATATTGATCAGAATTTAAGAATTAGCAGAATTGCAGAATACTAAATCGCAAATAATAAGGGACATATAGTGACTGCAAAATTTGGTGGTGCAAAGGTGCAAAGAATTTGAGAGAAATGTAAGTGTAGAAAATTTAGCAGAGATCAATTGATAGGGCAGAGTTGTTCGCTTTTTTGCCAAAGTTCTTTTTGCAGGGCTTTATCCTTTGCCAGCGGTGCCGGGTCTTTCAGCATGCATTTATCAAAGTATTTACCGGAGACACCTTTTACGTCTTCTGATGATGCGAGGTAGACAGACGTTTTAGCACCGGCCTCGACGCTGATACCTCCGATGCGTGATGCTAATGACCAAAAGAGCTTGGCATACCATTGTGTGTTTTTATTTCCGATATCTGTTTTGACGAAACCAGGATGGAGACTATTTACCGTGACTTGTGTTCCGGTTAATCTTTCTGCTAATTCTGCGGTAAACAAGACATTGGCCAATTTGCTTTGTGCATATGCTTTGGTAATAAAATATCCTTTGTCCTTTGTAAATGATTCGAAGTCTATCTTGCCATTATAATGTGAGTCAGATGCGACATTTACTATTCGCGCGTAGTCAGACTTTTTGATCAGATCCAGTAATAGGTTTGTAAGAAGAAAATAGGCAAAATGATTTGTGGCAATAGTCATCTCCAGTCCATCATCATTCAATTTAAAAGCAGGGAAGACCCCACCAGCATTATTGATCAGCACATCTATTTTTTGATAGTCTTTTTTTACATTTTGTGCCAGTGATCTTATGGATTTTTGATAGGAAAAATCTGCGACATAATATCTGATCTTCTTATTTCCTGTTTTACTTTCTATTAGCTGGGCAGCTTGTTTGAGTTTCTCCTCACTGCGTGCTGCGAGTATGATCTCAGCGCCTTTTTCTGCCAGCGCCTCTGCTGTGGCCAGACCTATGCCAGCGCTTCCTCCTGTGATGAGAACAATCTTATCTTTCATTTATTCTATCGTTATTTTTCTATTGGTCGGAATAATATTTCGGTCAGCCATATCGACGCGCAGCAGATAAACTCCCGCAGATAATCCTTTGAGAGATAGTGAAGCATTTCGTCCCGAAGCTGTGATGTATGATACTTCACGTCCTGTATAGTCATATAGACTTGCTGACGAAAGTTCATTCTGATCTTGCACAGAGATGTAGATGTGATCTATGGCAGGGTTAGGATAGATGTTCACTTTCGCAGTTGGTGCGATATTAGCTACCCCTGCAGGCTCAGTACACTGTCCGGCTATCTGAGTACACTTGACCTGATAGAAAAACGCAGCTACTGCAGAATCGGTCTCATTCATTATTACAGTGTTCGTGTCCCATGGCACATGACCGGAGCCGGGAAATGGCATTAATGAATTCATAACACCCGCAGAGTCGAACGCAGGTGCCATTGCTCCCGAACCACAAAAGTCTATTATGGTTGGTACAAGGCCATAAGTATACTGATGAAGGGCCTGCGCACAGTAGTAAGGTATGGTACCATCAGCAGTGCCTTGGCACATGACCGTAGGCGGGTCGCCCGGCTTGATCCATGCGGTGGTATTGACAGCACCTGCGAGGCTTGCTACGCCTATTATATTCGCTGAATATCCCGCATTACCACTATTTCCATTCAGTCCCCCATTGCTGGTATCAACTGGCTGAAAAACTGCTGCTAACTGATCAAGACTATCCAATGTCGCAACAAAGTCTGCTGCGATGCCACCTGCAGAACTGCCCCCGATAAATATCGATGTAGTATCGATGTTCCAATGATTAGTTTGTGTAGCATCTTTATAAAAGTATCGTATCGCAGCTTTAAGATCTGATGCTGCATAAATAGCATATTTAAAGATCTGTGTGGAATCATAGAGGTCAATGATGGAAGATGCAAGCCTGTAGTTGATGCTCGCGCAGACATACCCGCGCTCAGAGAAGTGATTGCACAAAAAGGAAATGTCGCCGTCATTTTTTGTCCCGGA
>PLSN01000376.1 GCA_003165135.1 Bacteroidota bacterium | reverse complement strand
AAGTATTATGCTGTGTTTGATAATGTGGATGGAGTATATAAATCTAACCCTGTCGTGGTCAATGGCCACAAAATCGGCAACGTAAACGATGAATCCTTCGACGTAAATACGGGTAAAGTAGTCCTGGAAATGGTCGTAGATAATGGTTTTGTACTGTATGACAGTTGCATGGCATCTATTACATCTACAGATCTCGTAGGCAGCAAGGAAGTCAGTATCAGGTACAAACTCTCAGCGAAGCCGCTCAAAAGCGGTGATACAATGATCGCAATAGTAGCCCCCGACCTTATGAGCAAACTCAGTGCCGCCATCGATCCGCTGAAGGACAATATCACAAAAACGCTTAAAAACCTCGACTCTGTGCTCCATGGCATCAGCGGTGCACTCGGTAAAGAAGATCCGACGAGCACCATTCATAAGCTGAATTCGGTACTGGATAATATCCATAATCTGACTGCACAGGGCGGGACACTAGACCAAACACTTAATAACCTGAAATCTTTCACCGGAAATCTTGATAAGAATAATGATAATATAAACCGCATACTGCATAATGTATCTGACCTCACGGATACATTAAAAAATGCAGACCTGGGAGCTACCGTAGGCAGGGCACGGGATGCGCTGAGCAGTATTGACACCCTGATGTATAATATCAACAATGGTAACGGTACAGTATCCAGCCTGATCAAGGACAAAAAAGTATATAATGACCTGGACAGCGCTGTGCTCAGCCTCAATGTATTGCTCTCGGATGTCAAGAAAAATCCATTCAGATATGTGAATGTGTCTTTCTTTGGTGGCAAGAAGCGCGATGACAAATATCTCGCTAAACAGGCAAAAAAAGAGAAAGAGGCAGCGGCACAAAAAACTACTCAGTAGAATAAATAGCCTTTCTCTTCGTTTGGTTATCTTATCCCTTTATTTTGAAAAAGGCACTACACATATACGTACTTATTTTCCTGACTTCCTTTGCTTCTTTGTACTCCCCCCTTCACGCACTGAGCCCCAATGAACCATCACAGGGAGAAGAGGAAACCAAGGAAGTAGAGATCATCAACTCCGATGTACTGCACTTCGAAGAGAAGGATGGCAAAAAACTCACTAAGCTCAAAGGCAATGTACAACTAAAGCAGGACCAAATGCTGATGTTTTGCGATAGTGCCAGCCTGGACAAGGACAATAATCAAATGGAGGCATGGGGCCATGTGCATATACAGAATGACACTGTCGATGCTTTTTCCGATTATCTCAATTATGATAGTAAGATCAAGCTCCTCATATTGAGAGATCACGCCTCACTCACCGATGGCAAGGCCAGGATAGTCTCAGATGAAATTTTCTACAAGACCAAAGGCAAGGAAGCATACTACCTGACAGGCGGTACGGTCTATCGTGCCAAGTCAGTCATAGTAAGCCGGTATGCACACTACTTTACTAAAACAGGAGATGTATTTTTCAATAAAGATGTGGACATCACTGATCCCGACTACCATCTCACTTCTGACACACTGAAATATGCCGTCAATACTGATGTAGCAACCTTTTTTGGCAATACAGTGATATATAACAAGTCGAGCAGGATACTTTGTGATAACGGATGGTTTGACACCAAGCATAGCGTTGCTTCATTTGGTCTCGGGACAGTCGTACTCGACGGTTCGCAGGTACTCCATTCAGATAGCCTCTACTATGAACGAAATGAAGGCTATGGGCGATCGTATAAGAACTTTCACTGGCGCGATACGACCATGGACTTTGAGCTATTTGGCAAGCAAGGCGAATATTATGACAGTGTGCAGAAAGTAAAAGCCTATGATAAAGCTTTCATGATCTATAAAATGGATAAAGATTCACTTTTTATCACTGGTGATACGCTGCGCTCACAACAAACGTCTGCTACAGATACTACACGCCTTTTTTTGGTATACTACCACATGAAAATGTATATGCACCAGATGCAGGGCGCCTGTGACTCGATGAAATATTCCTTTGCCGACTCTACGTTCAGGATGTACTATAAACCCATACTCTGGGCCGACACTACACAGATGACCTCCGACACAATCTACCTCACGGTGAAAAATAAAAAAGCTGATAAACTATATCTGTTCGGCTCCGCCTTTATTATCATGCCTTCATCCAAGAAATCATACGATCAGATCAAAGGAAAAAATATCTACGGTTACTTTATCGACAATAGTCTCGACCGGATGTTTGTAGATGGCAATGCAGAGAGTTTATACTTTGGCAAAAATGAAAAGAACAAACTGATAGGTGCTAATAAGGCACAATGTCTTAGCATGTGGCTATATTTCAAAGAAAAGAAGGTCAAAAGCGTAACCTTCATCGGCAAACCTGATGCGGTCTTTACTCCTATGAAAATGCTCTCTGAGGCTGAAATGAAGCTAAAGAACTTTAACTGGCAGATAAAACGACAGCCACAGTCTCGTGAGGAGATCATGGGGCTGGAAGTGGTAGATCATGATTTGAAGTAGGCGCCTCAAATATCTTTGTTTGCTATTCTTATTTCCTCAATAGCCTTTTTATCAAAACCCAATTCTTCTAATATCCCAATGATAAAGGGCGTTTTATTTTTGATATAATGGTCTATGTCATTTGGATTCTCAGCAGCCAATCGTTTTTTAAGTGCCTCATACTGCTTTGCTTTTTGGGGATTGGCACGAAGGAACTCTCTTAATGCAATATGATTTCGCAGTGCAATACTATCTCTGAGGCATACATAGAGATTATGAGCGGGCCATTCATGCTTTGTGCCATCATCAGGTGTCAGTGCTGATTTACGTCTAAATGCTTCTCTGTCTTTAATACCCAAGTCTCCCATATATTCATAGCCAAGTCCAGCAAGTTTTTCTATTACTGAGTGTAATACGCTCCGATCTTCGATTATCAGGTCAATATCTATCACAGGTTTAGCTGCCAATCCGGGCACAGATGTGCTACCCACATGCTCTATATCACTGATCAAGTTTCCCAGATGATCTATATAAACCGATCTGAGCCTGTCAAATGTTATTGCCCATTCCGGTGAATACTCTTCTATTATGATTGGTTTCATTACCTGTATCAGCTATTTATGGCAGCAATTGCCGGCAGTCGTCAAAGTATTAAGATTAGCGCTTTTTTGTGATAGCATAAAATCATATATCCGAACAAAATGGTTATTAAAATTATACGTTTATTGCTATATTTGCATTTATTATATAAATAATATTTTCTTTCGGGTTGACTAAGCCTGAACGAGAGTCATAAAATTGATAATTTTTGAGATGATTGCACGTATACCACATTTATGGATGGTATGGATCAAGTTGCTTATCATGTTTTGCATAAAAACCATGAGTAAGCCATTCATACAACAAAACGACCTTGTCGAATTGACTCTGGTCGAATCTATGAAAAGAGGTGTGAGCTACCTGTCGGCTTCTACAGAGATCACAAAGGCAAAATTGGGTGCACAAAAACCAAAAAAATGGATAAAATCAGGAAATCACTTATGCATGCAAATATTGCATATAATAATATAATTTATGCTTATTTTGCTAATTATTAATACTTTAATTTTAGTACAAAAATTCACTCAATAGTTGAAAAATAGGATTATTTATATGTATAAGTGAACAAAGATATGGTCGAAAAACAATTATTTATATGGACTTGAGCTTACATACACAAACTGTCATTTCGTAGCGCCTCGCGAAGAAATCCTTGGATGTCCCTCTTGAAAGATTCCTCCATAGTCCCGATAGCTATCGGGATCGCAGAATTGCGGAATAACATTTGTGTTTCAGAATCACATCCTTTCATCCTTTCATCCTTGTCCGCATTTTGCATTTACACATATAAAAAGATCTAATTTCCGCATATTGAGCGATTTTTCATCCCATTCTCAGAGTATTTATTACTAGCAAAATATAAATATTTTATTTTAATATAGTTGTTTATGAAATGCATAATGGAAATCGGTTTTTCTAATGACTATCCGTTTGCCTACCTA
>PLSN01000119.1 GCA_003165135.1 Bacteroidota bacterium | reverse complement strand
GTACACGATGTTCGATATCTTTATGAGTAAGGCCCTTTAACCTCTCGGTGCCGAATTTCTCTACACAGAATGATGCCATGGCGGAACCATAGATGATAGCACGCTTCATATTCTCATAAGAGATGTCGCGTGTTTTGTCGATATAGCCGCAGAATCCGCCGGCGAATGTATCTCCGGCGCCTGTCGGGTCAAATACTTCTTCCAATGGAAGCGCCGGTGCGAAGAACACATGCGACTCATGAAACAATAATGCTCCGTGCTCGCCTTTCTTTATGATGAGGTACTTGGGTCCCATCGCCATGATCTTGGCAGCGGCTTTGACGAGAGAATATTCATTTGACAGCTGGCGTGCCTCAGCATCATTGATAGCCAATACATCTATCATACCTATCGCTTTGGTCAGATTGGCTCCGAACGGCTCAGTCATCCAGAAATTCATCGTGTCCATCACTATCAGTTTGGGGCGTTTAGGCATCTGCTCGATCACCTTGATCTGCAGCGCAGGATCAATATTGCCCAGTAGCAGTATGTCGCTGTCCTTATATGATTCCGGCACTTTCGGATCAAACTCCATGAGCACATTGAGGTCAGTGACCAGTGTATCGCGGGTATTCATATCAAGATGATATTTACCACTCCAGAAAAATGACTTCTTGCCCGCTTTGATCTCTATCCCTGCAGTATCGACACCCCTTTCACGCAGTAGCGCGAGTTCATTCATATCAAAATCATCTCCTATCACAGAGACGATATTGACACGTTTAGAAAAATAAGAAGCTGACCATGCGATATAGGTAGCTGCGCCGCCTACTATTTTGTCGGTCTTGCCAAATGGTGTCTCGATAGCGTCAAATGCGACTGTACCTACGGTGAGAAGTGACATGTATTGTTGTGATTTGGCGGCAAATATGTGAAATAAAGTTCGAAAAGAAGGAATCGGTCAATCGGAGAGTCAGCAAATCAGGGAAATACGCTGCCTGAGTCCCAAAAACTACCATTTAATCCAAGTCTCCACAAGCATCGGATACATAAATCACACCAACACAACAAATTGATTATCTAAATATTGTATCATTTATATTTTGATTCAGGTTCATAATTCGAGCCTATAATCGGAAAGAAATCCCCTTATAGCCTACGTACATTTGGATAAAGAACAGAACAAATATCTTAAAAGCGATGAATAGTCAGGAAGCAATAATCCTAATGATGGCACAAAAGCTGAAGTCATGCGACGAGCAGGAGATGCGTGAGCTTTGCTCACAAAGCCCTGACGCAGGTCAGGAATCGCCTGAGACAATATTTCAGACCATAGACCGCTGGGCAAAACTGGACAAAGCCACTCAACAAAAGATCCTGAGCCTAATCAAAGAGGGCAATGTGCACGATCAGATGCACAAGCTCAAAGCACATATCAGCCAGCTGATGCAAACACAAAGAAACAGGGCAAGTAATCATAAAGAAAAAGGACAGTAGGCCATCCGGGCTAGGGTACAAAAGAGGGTTTTTTCGCATTCTACCGCACCTGCTGTCCCTTCTTTATTTTTTCTTAACTTTAAAAATATATATACCCCAAACCCCCTAAAGGGGGCTTTAATACAAATACTCATGGCTGTTAAAGCCCCCTTTAGGGGGTTTGGGGGTAAACAGAAATGAACCAATTTAAACGCACCATTTATCACAATATTGTCATATAATTATGGCAGAGATATGACACAATAAATTCTTATACGAGCGTTTTAGCAGGTAGTTTTACATCATGAACTGACAACGCCACTTTCGCCTATGGAATCTGTAAGCAAGCCCTGGAGATATCATCTCAGGGCTTGTTTGTTTTCTGCCGGAACCCTTAAAGGGTTCTAAACCCTTTGAGGGTTTAAAGCTAAATGCGCTATCTCTAAATTGAAAATGATACACCTTCCAAAAATCAATGAGATCCTTTTCTCCCTTGTGCTAATGCTGGCATGTGCTTCTACTCATGCTCAGACGGGAGAGATAAGAGGTAGAGTCACGGACCAAAAAACTGCTTTGGGTTTGACTGGGGTCTCTATTACCATGTCAGACTCTACAGGACATGCCATAGGACATAAAACGTATACCGATGAATACGGCAATTACATTCTCCAGAAACTAACCGCCGGTAATTATGACTTAGGATTTGACTATAAAGGGTTTTACAAAAAAATAATTAAAGGCATCATTGTATCACCTGATAAAGCCACATTCTTAAATGTGGAATTGGAGTCTTCTGAAAAGAAACAAAAAGCTTACTAAAGCAGTCGGTTTTGACAATTTTTTGAATTTGTCAAAGCTAAAACCCTACCCCTGAAACTCCCCATACACAGCCCTCAGCGTATCTGCTACTTCGCCTAGTGTAGCGTAGTTTTCTACAGCAGCTATCACATATGTCATGATGTTGCGGTCCTCGATGGTGGCGGCTTTAAGATCAGCTAGAGATGTGCGGACGAGCTCATTATTTCTCTTAGCGCGAAGTGCGGCGAGTTTATCTGATTGTACTTTTCGTATTGAGTCATCGACACGCAGCAGATTGGTATGCTGCGCTTCTTTCTCGGTAAATTTATTTACGCCGACTATGATCTTCTCTGCGCTCTCGACCTTGCGCTGGTAGTCATATGAGGCGCGGGCTATCTCCTCCTGCATGTATCCCTGCTCGATCGCAGATACGCTGCCGCCGAGCGAGTCGATATGAGAAATATATTTCAGCGCCTTGGCTTCCAGTTCGTCGGTGAGCTGCTCGATGAAGTATGAACCCGCCAGCGGATCGACGGTATCTGTCACACCGCTTTCGTATCCTATTATTTGTTGTGTGCGAAGGGCAAGTTTGGCGGCCTGCTCTGTGGGTAGTGACAGCGCCTCATCGTAACCATTGGTATGCAGCGACTGTGTGCCGCCGAGCACAGCTGCCATAGCTTGCAGGGTCACGCGGGCTACATTATTGATCGGCTGCTGTGCTGTGAGGGTAGAGCCTCCTGTCTGTGTATGGAATCGCAGCATCTGCGCACGCGGATCGGTAGCGCCGAGAGACTTGGTGATGTGCGCCCACATCCTGCGCGCTGCGCGGAACTTCGCTATCTCCTCAAAGAAATTATTATGTGCATTGAAAAAGAAAGACAACCGCTGCCCGAACTGGTTTATGTCAAGGCCCTTGCTGATCGCCGCCTGGCAATACGCTTTGCCATTGGCCAGCGTGAATGCCAGTTCCTGTGCGGCACTGGAGCCTGCCTCGCGTATGTGGTAGCCCGAGATCGAGATGGTATTCCACTTCGGCACTTCTGTATTGCAGTATGCAAAAATATCCGTTATGATGCGCATGGACGGCTTCGGCGGATAGATATAGGTGCCGCGTGCCGCGTATTCTTTCAGGATGTCATTCTGTATGGTGCCTGTGATCTTCTTCAGGTCTGCGCCTTGCTGCTTAGCCAGCGCGATATAGAGCGAGAGCAGGATATAGCCCGTGGCATTGATGGTCATGGAGGNNTGATCGTCATCGACGTGCTGACCTTGTCCAGAGGCAGGCCGGCGAACAGCGTAGACATGTCATCCAGGGAGTCAATCGCCACACCGACCTTGCCGACCTCACCCTCGGCGAGCGCATGATCAGAATCATAGCCTATCTGCGTAGGCAGGTCAAATGCCACTGACAGCCCGCTCACACCCTGCGAGAGCAGGTAGTGATAGCGCTTATTGCTCTCCTCGGCGGTGCTGAAACCCGCATACTGGCGCATGGTCCAGAGCTTGGAGCGGTACATCTCGGCGTGCACTCCGCGCGTGAACGGGAACGAGCCCGGCTCCTCGACTATACGGTCCCTCAGGGCATATACCCTTTGAATTTCTATACCCGAATCGGTGGTAAATTTGCTCATTATGCTTGCGATTTTTACCCCTAAATCCCCTGAAGGGGACTTTAATACAAACGCTCATGGCTGTTTAAGCCCCCTTTAGGGGGTTTGGGGGTTACAGTGCCAAAAATAACATTTCGGATTATCTCTTTACTATAAACTTCTGTGTGAGAGTTTGTATTTATAGGGACTTATGCCTTTAATTACAGATTGCCACAAATTTTCTTCGCTTATATTTTTTATCGGTAGAAAATTTTCGCAATGACGTTGTGATTGGTGTGCTTTGTATTTCATTGGCACATTGGCATATTCACTACATTGGCACATTCTCACAGCATTCCCCTCGCCTCATTCTTGAGGTATTCGAGAGCGGTATGGTTTGGCAGCATCTGGCCGGACTTGTCTATAGATTCCAGTATCACGCGCGCTACCTGAGGGCCTGTGGTGTCTGCGGGCATGTGGGAGGCGATCAGGCCAATGGCTTTGATGATCTCGTCCTTGGCGGAGACGATGAGGTTCCATGCATCAGAGGAGACATATAGCTGCTGAGAGAGGTTGTGCTCGAACTCTGACCTTATGTCGCGGATCATGGCGAGCTGTAGCTCGTGGTTGACCATGTCGGCATCGAGTACGCGGGCTATGACAGAACCCGGAGAGATACGCTCCAGAAACAGCACCATGCGCTCATAGGCCTGCAGGCGGAGCAGGTGGGTCTCACGGCCCGCTGCAGCGCGGATCTCCAGCAGGCGCAGCTCCTGATCGCGGCGTATATATGCGCGAATCACCAGATAGAAGCCCACGCCTATAGTGACTGTCGGTATGGTGACTAATAACACATTTGAAATGACGCTCAGTATTGATATGTCCATATTGCCTGGTTTAGTACGGCTGCTCAAAAATCAAAAAAAATATCGAAACATTTTGAATAACCCTCCAAACCTCCCTAAAGGGAGGCTTAACACAATCGAACGATGGCTGTTAAAGCCCCCTTTAGGGGGTTTGGGGGTCACACGGATTAATAACGTTATAAGTATAATGCAAATTGTATGCGAAAGACACAAAGCGCCTTACCCCCGGTCCTCATAACGATAGTTATGAGAACCGCCCCCTCTCCATGCTGCATGGAGAGGGGGCAAAATTAATTTGCGATAAGCAAATTAGTTTGGGGGTAGGGTAAAGCATTTCAAAAACCATATGCGTTTAGTATATTTACCCGACCAATCAAACCACTCAATGACCAAACTGTATCATTACCTTATCAATATCATTAATCAACCCTCAAAGGGTTTCAAACCCTTTGAGGGTTCATATAGGCATATAGTTCTCCTGGTTTTATTTTTTCTGACCACATGCTCATCTGCATACTCACAGCGAAAGAATACCGATAGCCCTGCCCTCACTAAACAAACACACGAAGAATGGCTGCAATCACTGCCACCTAAGGTCCGCGACTCCATTGTGTATAAGGAATGGAAAGAAGCAGTAGGAGAGCAGCAGAAAGAAGCGAACGATGCCGCAAAGGCCGTCCTTGACGAGGCGCTGGCTAATCCAGGCACTGTGGAGCTCGACCTCAACAACTATCCCAATGCCGAACTAGACCCGCGTATACTGGGATTACAAAAACTGCAAAGGCTGAATCTGTCACGTGCAAAAAAACTCGACCTGCAGAAACTGTTTGACCTGCTGGCGAAATTCCCTGAGCTGCATTACCTCAGCATTGCCAATGGCAATTATACCGCCATGCCATCCAATATCGGCAATCTCACGAACCTTGATTCGCTCAATTTTAGGGATAGCAATATCAAGACGCTGCCGGAAACTTTTACTAAGCTTCAAAAACTCCGTGCACTCAATCTCGATCACAATGTCTATCTCTACGACGATGACCTTTTTGATAAGCTGAGACAGATGAATGTGGCCAGCCTCAATCTCACTGCCTGCGGCCTGCTAGTGCTTAATAACAAGATCAGCGATGTCAAGTCTCTGGTCAGGCTAAACCTCTCGATCAATGATATCAAAGAACTGCCTGCTGGATTCGCACAGCTGAACAATCTCACATCGCTTGATCTCAGTCAGAACCAATCGATGAACCTCGTTCAGATAGCAAATACGCTTTCGCACGTGCCATCTTTGAAAGTCCTTCATCTGGAGCTGTGCTATCTTGCTACCCTTCCGGTTGAGATCGGCAGTATCAGTTCGTTGCGTGTTCTCAATCTGGATGAGAATGTCCTCGCGTCGATACCTTCGAGCATTGGCAATCTGAGTTCACTCGAAGAATTGTATATCAGTTCTCCGAAAAATTCTTTCAGGGTGAATGTGCTGAAAGAGCTGCCATCAGGTCTTGGTAAACTCAGTAAGCTCCGTATACTCAACCTTGCGGGCAACTTGCTTACATCCCTCAATAGCGACTTTGGTCAGCTCACAAATCTCGAAGTGCTCGACCTCAGCAGGAATCAGTTAAGGGAATATCCTGCCTCGATAAATGCCTTTACACATCTGCGCATATTGAACCTTAATCAAAATAAAATTTCGGAAGTACCTGCATCTATAGGCAATCTGAGTTCACTTGACTCGCTGGGGATGGATGGAGATTTTTTTAGCAAACCTTACAATAAAATAAAGGGACTTCCTGCTGAAATAGGCAAGCTAAGTAATCTGAAAAAACTCACATTGAAAGATAATGTGATAGAAGCACTGCCAGCAGAGATCGGCAACCTGGGCCAGTTGAGATATCTCGATGTACGCGGCAACCTGCTCGCAGAACTGCCTGCTTCGATCACAAAGCTATCCAATCTCTCAGCACTCGACCTAAAGGGCAATGAACTGAAAGAATTGCCGAATGGCTTTGCTAAATTGACTCTCAGGGACCTCAATATCGCGATGAACATAAACGTTGATTATAATATTGCGATCAATGAACTCGCAAAGATGACATCGCTTCGCAATCTTGACATCAGTTACAATAATATCAGCCGGGGACAGGCACAGCCACTGATAGACGGCCTACCTGCCTGCCGTATCGTCAATCTCGACTATAGCAAAAAGACGCTACCTGATGCTCCGGCAGAACCAAGAGAGAATAAACCACAGGCTCCCGGACGTCACTAAAAGATATGCGGGCACTAATACTACATATCCTGCTTCTCAGTTCATACCTGGCCTCCGCACAGATATGGGATACTACGAGGGCTGCTTCACCATTCAAGCAATGGGTGCCTCAGCAGCAGCTTGATGCGTTCAACATGAAACAGCTCGACATTAATAAGGGCGGGATGTATGCACTCTCGGCATGGGGCCTGGCCAATGTACTTTACGGGCCGTTTGCGGCGGGCTATACACATGGCGAGGCGCAGTATTTTCATGCGAGCAATACGCTCTGGGGGGGTATCAATCTGATCATAGGGGTCACCGGAGTCTTTGCATCATATCGGAGGGACAAGGCTACTAACCTGTCATTCGGCTCTACGATCCTACACCAGCATGGTGAGGAGAAACTTTTTCTGATCAATGGTGGCCTTGATTTCGCGTATATAGCAGCGGGTGCTGCTATGTGGGGATTCTCTGACAGAGTAGCAGCCCAGAAGACCCGAAACCTACTCTCAGGTGGCGGCAAATCATTTGTGATGCAGGGCGGCTTTCTGCTTTTCTTTGACTGGGGCATGTATATCGCGCATTCCCAGCACGCCTATCGCAATCTCAACCGATACACATCAGGCCTGGCCTGCACGGGCGAGGGCATCAGCTATACGTTGGCATTTTAATAATAGTGATCACCTCAGCAGTGTCAGCGTACCGGCCATGCAGTTATTGGGAGTCGTAGCAGTTTCCTGTACGCATATGAACCACAAATATTTTTCTTCGGGCTCTTGCCTGCCACGATAGTTGCCATCCCAGCCTTTGTCGATGTCAGTAGATTCATACACCAGCTGTCCCCAGCGATCGTATATATGCATGGAGAAAGCATATACAGGACATGTATGCGGTATGTTGAATGTATCGTTCCTGCCGTCTCCGTTTGGGCTGAAGATGTCCGGTATGGCTATCTTGTGTATACAGACGCTGTCACTGTCGCATTGCATGCCTGCGATGCTTATAGTTTTTGAAAGTAAACAAGTGCTGTCCTGCACGGTGACCTGATAGCTGCCTGCGGAGTCTGTGGTTAGGGTCGAGCTATATACGTGCGCGTATGTCTGTCCGCTGCTCCAAATGAATGTGACGGGAGATTGAGACAACGAATCAACACTTGCCAATAAAACCACAGAGTCAGGCTTATCATCACAGATAGAGATGGCATCAGCAGTCAGCGAGAAGCCTGTGATGGCATATGAATTGATATTGATCGTACTCGTCTGTGTACCGCATTTATTGGACACAGTTGCTGTGTATTGTCCCGGTGCACTGACCGTGATCTGTGCGCCTGTCTGCCCGGTAGACCACTGAGTAGTTGGTATGCCTGTATTCAGCACCCTGCTGAATGTATCGCAGTAGATGGTATCATTGCCTAGACCGACAGAGAATGGACTATCTACACTGATGTGAGCAGTGCTGCTGTCCTCACAGCCCGAGCGACCGAATAGGNNTATGGAGAGCCATTTACCAACCACTGAAAACCAACCGCTGCTATACTCGAGCTGATGAGGGGCACAGTATCTCCCGCACAGAAAAGCGTATCAGACAGGGCTATGCCTCCTATAGGGCAGCCGCCGCATGTATCTATCACGCTGAATGTAAGGCTTCGGCTGATGCCGCAGTTGTCATACACGATCATGGTATACTGACCCGGAGTCGTAGTAGGAAACACACCTGCATTACTGGTTAGCATGACCGTGTCAAAGCCCGGTATCTCTATCGTATAGGGTATTTCACCGCCGTATATGTGGTAGTAGATAGTGTCGGTACTGTTGGAGTCGCAGACATAGCCACTATTAGGATACGGATAGGGGATATGGCTATTGCTCACATAGACGAGATTGGTATCGATAGGGCAGAGTGTATCATACGGCAGCAGATTACCCGCTGTATCGTATGAGAGTGGGTACAGCCTGACTACGTACCATCCAGTATCTGTTACAGTGAAAGTGATGAGGTTCGTCAGTAAATATTGATATTGCGGCAGTATACTATCATACACAAAATTGTTGTTTTTATAAAGGGCTACATCAAAAGCATTGCATATCCAAAGTCCACTAAGATCAAATGTGGTCTGTATAGTCGGCTGGCCCACGCAGGGCAGATAGGAGATCGTACTGAAGGTCAGGGCAGGCAGTGAGTCCAGTGTGATCTGCTCCGAGCAGCCGCTGTCTGAGATCATGGTATAGGTGCTGCCGGGATTTGTGTTTGTGAAGTATATGAACTGATTTGAAACAAAGCTCGGAACGATCCCTGCTACAGTATCACCCGGTCCATACACCAGGGAGAACAGATCGGGAACAGGCGGGAAATTGGTAAATATCAATTCATATTGCAATTGACAGCCGCCGTTCATCATGATCGACTCACAATATGAAGGGAAGTATGGGATAAAAATAGCGCGGGCTTCGGAATCAATAAAACAAGGGTTAGAGATAGAGTCCCCGCCAAAGGCAGTAGCAAAATATTGGCCCGGAGACAGGTCATAGAAGTAGCCCGTATGACTGATCCCAATGATAGTACCTGATTGGTCGCGAAGTATGACCGAGTCAAGATAAGGGATAGCAAATATCTGCACGCTGTGACAACTTAGTTGTTTCGAACCAACAATCAGAAAGCCCGGCTGCTGCTGGCTCACATAGTTGGGTATGGTATCACCGCCGCAGGCCGGGCTAAGTACCACTATATTGTAATTTTGACCGAGGATGACATTCTGAAAAACTGTTTGCGTAGCGCCTGTCAGCTGCAGAGTAGTGGTCTGCGGCGGCGTACAGTCTGTACAGATGAATGTAAAGGAATCATTGGCCGAATATTCGTTCACATAGATATTCCCGTCAAAAATACAATTCTCATAAAGGTTTACTTGATTGGGTTCAATATAATCCTCGTACTGCACGCCGCATGAGTCGGTCACAGTCAGCGTACCCGAAAAATATCCCGGCAGTCCTGTGAAGTTACCGGTGTTGTTGTTGATAGTGGTACCGCTATTTTCCATAAAAGAATAGGTGTATGGAGCATGTCCTTCGATACCACCTACGGTCATAAATCCTTTTGAGAAGTT
>PLSN01000456.1 GCA_003165135.1 Bacteroidota bacterium | reverse complement strand
TTGCAAAATGTGAAACATTTATTTTAATAGTAAATCGTAAATAGTAATTATTATGAAAGTAGACATTTTGTTGGGTTTGCAGTGGGGAGATGAAGGCAAAGGCAAAATAGTAGACTATCTGGCCCCGAAATATGATGTGATAGCAAGGTTTCAGGGTGGTCCCAATGCCGGCCACACACTGGTGATCGGAGGCGAGAAGACGATACTCCATACTGTACCCAGTGGCATCATGCACGACAAGCCAATGAATGTGATAGGCAATGGTGTCGTGATCGATCCGGTCACACTCGTCAAAGAAATAACCACTCTGGAAAGCAAAGGAGTGGTGATACAGGGCCGTCTTTTTATATCAAAGAAAGCGCACCTGATACTCCCGACTCACAAAGTGCTCGACGCTGCATCTGAATCAGCTAAAGGCCAATCTAAGATCGGCTCTACACTCAGGGGAATATCTCCTACCTATATGGACAAAACAGGCCGCAATGGCCTCCGAATGGGCGATATACTGGCAGCTGATTTCAAAGCACAATATCAGCATATCAAAGAGAAACATCTCAGGCTGGTCAAGCAATACGATTTTGAATTTGATGTCACAGCAGATGAATTGAAATGGTTTGAGACGATCGATTTTCTTAAATCACGTGATAACCTCATTGACTCGGAATATTATCTGAATGAAGCTTTGTCTAAAGGAAAAAACATTTTGGCTGAGGGCGCACAGGGCACCATGCTTGATATAGACTTTGGTACATATCCTTATGTCACTTCATCTAACACTATCTCTTCAGGCGCATGCAATGGTCTCGGTATAGCACCTAACAAAGTAAAAGAAGTCATAGGTATCGCAAAGGCATACTGCACCCGTGTCGGTGGCGGACCATTTCCTACTGAGCTGGATGATGAGGTAGGTGAGCGTATCCGTCAGATAGGAAATGAATTTGGCGCTACGACCGGCCGTAAGCGTCGTACAGGATGGATGGACCTGCCTGCCCTGAAGTATGCCATTATGCTCAACGGCGTGACCCAGATAGCAATGACCAAGGCCGATGTACTGAACGACTTTGATCAGATAGAAGCATGTACCCACTATAATGTAGATGGCAGGATCACCGAGGATATCCCCTATGACATAGACAAGGCGGCGATCAAACCTATATACAAATCTTTTAAGGGCTGGAAGCAGGACCTGGGTGCATACTCTAATGTAGAGGAGTTGCCTGAAGCACTGAGGGCATATCTGCACTTTCTGGAGGCTGATCTACGCACACCTATCAGTATGCTGTCTACCGGTCCTGAGCGTGAGAAGCTGCTTTTTAAAAGCTCACTTGAGATGGCATAAGTAAGATTAAAAGATTGCGGTCAGATAATCGTTTTATATAAAAACATCCATGCGATCAATTTTACTCTTTTCACTTATACTTTTATTTTCCGGCTTTACTTTTTCGATTCCTTCCGATGAGGTAGAGACGGAAATATTGATACGTAATATCAAAGGGACTAAAGGCGTGTTTGTGATCTCTTTTTATGATGATGAAAAGGCATTCCCTAAGGTAGGCAAAGAACTTCTTACTGAGAAAGTAGTAGTAAAAGATACTCTGCCACATAGTGTAAAGGTAAAGGTGCCCAAAGAAGGATGGTACGCCATAGCTATGTTTCAGGACGAAAATGAAACTGGTAAGATAAGGCAGGACAAGGTCGGCATCCCTGAGGAGCCATATGGTTTCTCCAATAATATTCACCCAAGAGTAGAAGCACCCAGCTTCTCATCCTGCAAATTTTACGTAAGTAAACANNAAAAGCCAATAGAGATCAGGTTGATCCAGCCTAGATTTCATGGTAAGCTCTGATAATATTTTGCCTGAGGAATGAAGCCATTTTTAATTATTCCGTATAAATCCCAATTATCGGAAAGATGTAATTCTCACTTTGGAGTTTAATTCCAGTCCTTAAATAAATACCAATCCTGTACATTTCTAAAATGAATAGATGGCTATATTTATCCATATTTTACCGTATAAGCCTTTTTAAGTGTACTTTTTTTAGCGAATTAGTATCCCTTTTTTTGTACCGTGAAAGGATGTCAAAAATATGGAGGTACAGAGGCCCACCGATATATCATTGGTGATCTGTTTTTAGGTTTTATATTAGACCATTGTACTGGACTGAATGCGTAAGGTGATTTTTAAAATTAATCAGTAAGCAAGCAACTTTAAAGTATAAATTACAATCTACAAAGATAAAACACTTATTTTTAAACAACTAAAACCCAATCAGAATGAAAAGAATATTACCTGCATTATTTCTTTTGTTTTCAATATGTTGTTTGCGATCCGAGATTCAGGCTCAGGCAAATTGCAACAGCGATACATTGTTTCTGGCTACTGGTCTAAACCACAGTACCAATCAGGTAGACACGATCGGCCAGCCGGATGCCAACTGGATAGTCCTGTCCGGACCGATGGCATCATCACTTAGTTTCCCTTCGCCGGGCTGGGTCATACCTCAATACTCTGGTTGGTACTATACTCAGCCGGGATCTCAGTGGATCTCGCCATTTAATTTTGCTGCATATGGTGTAGATAATTATGATACTCCTTATGTCTTCAGGTATACTTTTTGCCTGGCGCAACAAACAGTTATAGATATGTTTCTGCCGGTGCTCTGCGATGACCTCGCTGCCGTCTATATCGATGGAAATCTGATAGACAGCACAAACTCGGGTTACAGGTTTTACCAGAGTACCATTGATACATTTACCGCTACTAACTATACCCTGGCTTCGGGCACTCACNNGCTCACGATCTCGACGTACATTTGTATAATGTCGGTGGCGTGGCGATGGGACTGGACTTGCAGGGCTACATCACCAGTCAGTTTCAATTGGTCACTGATACATGCTGCAATACCAAAGGATGCTGCTGTGGTGCGGTGTATGATAACCACGCATGCGACGGCGTGAGGGATATAGGCAATGGCAATGTACCTATAGATCAGGGCCTGCCCGGCTGGAAAATGTCACTCGCCGGTGCAAGCACATATACTATGAATACAGACATTAATGGTAATTATAGCTTTGTAAATGTAGATCCGGGCAGCTATACACTCACCACCAGCAATCCAAGCGGCACTCCGATGAATACGACTAGCGTAACAATAAAAAAGCTGGATGCGGTCAATAAGGATGTGGCAATATGCAGCTCATTGCTCGGAGTCAACACAGTCGATGCTGAAGCGTCATATTTCAATGCATATCCGAGCCCTGCGACAAGTCAGTTTCAAATGGATTACTACTTAGCACAACCTGCATCTGTGTCTCTCCGGATAGATAACATCGAAGGCCAGAATGTACTGAAGGTCATGCACAACGAGAATAAATCAGTAGGTCAGTACCATCAGAACATAAGTGTAGAGCAGCTTCCGGCAGGTATCTATTTCTATGAGCTGAATGCTGACAGGGTTTATAAAGGAAAATTCGTTAAGCAATAATTTTTTCATCTTCTTTATGAATCACTTATGAAGAAGATGATGGAAAAAGTTTGGATAAAAGTTTTACGTCATTACTTTTGTAATGTGTTCTTTAAA
>PLSN01000084.1 GCA_003165135.1 Bacteroidota bacterium | reverse complement strand
ATTTTTTGCGTATTTTCGCTATTCGATAGAAATTCGCAATAAAAAGATGGAAAACCTGACGGAAGAAAATATTCGCATCATTTTTGGCATCAAGGTCAAGAAGCTACGCAGTGATTTGCGGCTGTCACTGCAGCAGTTATCGCAAAAAAGCGGTATCTCTATCTCCTATCTCAATGAGATCGAGAATGGCAAGAAATACCCCAAGACTGACAAGATCAACGAGTTATCTAAAGCGCTCAATACAAGTTACGATCAGCTTGTATCCCTAAAACTCAATAAAAATCTCGCTCCTGTCGGTCAGTTCCTCAATCTGGATGTGATCAATGACTTCCTTTTTGAGACTTTCGGTATAGACAAAGGAACCTTGCTGAATATGGTCGCCAATGAGCCCATCAGGGTCTCGGCTTTTATCAATTCTATCTTTGAGATCGCCAGAAACTATAACCTGAAACAGGAGCACTTCTTTTTTCTCTGCCTCCGCTCCTATCAGGAACTAAACGACAACTATTTCGAAGATATAGAGGATGCAGTCTCGGCATTTATCAAAGAGACGGGATTTGATAATCTGCCTCCCGTGCCGCTTAATGAATTTGATGAGATACTGAAAGAGAAGTTCGGTTATAACATTCAGCCTACGGACTTCGCCGACTATCCCAAACTCAAACAGCTCCGCTCTGTCACTATCCGCAATGGCCGAACTACCCTGCTCTGCAATAAAAAGCTAACCGATCAGCAGAAAGCATTTCTCTATGGCCGTGAGATAGGCTTCGCCGCTCTTAAGATCGAGAAACGGCCAAATACTACGCCATGGCTGAAGGTAGATTCATTCGATCAGGTATTGAATAACTTCCGTGCGTCTTATTTCGCACAAGCATTGCATATCAATAAAGATCTTTTCATAAAAGACATTGAACAATTCTTTGAATCGCCGAAATTCTATCCCGAGGTATTGATTAGGCTTTTAGACAAATACAATGCCTCGCCGGAAATGCTATTAACCCGCATCACTAATATACTACCCAAGTATTTCGGTATCAATGAGCTTTTCTTTATCCGCTACAGCAGCAAGGAACCGGAGAAAAATCTCAAAGAAATATCAAAGGAACTTCACCTGTCGAGCAATCCTGCCAACTTCGAATACACGCTGAGTGAACAAAACTACCGTCGCTGGCTAACCAAGAGCCTGCTCAAATATATGCTGGAGCATAAACAACCTGAGAAGACAAAGATAGAGGCTGTGATATCAGAAAACGGCAATGGCAATGAATACCTGACCATATCTATCCTCCGCCCGATGACAGAACTGAATAACAACAACAACTCTGTCTCTATAGGTTTCGTGCTCACACCTGCTGTCAAAAAGAAGATCAGATTTCTGAATGACCCATCACTGCAAATATTCAAACTCGGCGACCTCAATAAAAATGAATTTGAAGCGCCGCTTGAGCTGCGTAAGATCAAAGAGCAAAAAGAAAAAGAAGCAGAGTTGGAAAGGCTGATATCAAGCGGAAAGTAATCACAGATCTACCAACTTCAACTGCTCTTTCTCACGCACACCCTTGTCTGTATTTTGAAGGCTGATCATCTCGACATTTGGGTCATGCTCGAGATAGAGTAAGTAATTATTTTCTGCAGCCTTCGGCAAAAGACTTTCTTTCTCATCGAGTGTGAGCAGCGGACGGGTATCATATGCCATCACAAAAGGAATAGATAGGTGCCAGCGCGATGGTATCAGGTCAGCGCAGTATACTATCGTGTGACCCTTATAACTGATATGCGGTGTCATCATGCTTTCAGTATGCCCACTGACAGTTTCGATCAGGATATTAGGATTGATGGCCCTCGATCCATCTTCGATGAACTTTAATTGTCCGCTCTCTTGAATAGGCAGGATATTTTCTTTCAAGAAAGATGCTTTCTCGCGTGCATTGGGTTTCACCGCCCATTCCCAGTGCTTTTCATTACTCCAGTAAGTAGCATTTTTGAAAGTTGGCACTAATTTTTCACCTTCTTTTTTGATCGCGCCACCACAGTGGTCAAAATGAAGGTGTGACAAAAGCATATCTGTGATATCATCCGTGTGATACCCCAGTTTAGCGAGTGATTTCTCCAGAGTATCATCGCCATGGGGCTCATAGCGGCTGAAGAATTTCTCATCCTGCTTATAGCCCATGCCGCAATCTATCAGTATGAGTTGCTTGCCGTCTTCGATCAGCAGGCAGCGCATGGCCCAGGTGCACATATTATTGGCATCAGGTGCGTGCATCTTGACCCACATGCTCTTTGGCACTACACCGAACATCGCTCCACCGTCGAGTTTGAATAAGCCTGTATCTATTGTATGTAGTTTCATATAATCAGGGGCGAGGGACGTGGGACGGGAGACGGGTTAAAACACACGTCCTTCGTCCCTCGTCCCTTCTTTTAGTCTTCCAATACCTCCTCATCAAACAATGCATCAAATTCATCTTCATCCATCGCATGACGCTCTTGCAGTGCGAGCATCTTTAGAGCTGCGATGGCACACTCGGTGCCTTTATTGCCATGCTTGCCACCTGCTCTGTCTAGTGC
>PLSN01000471.1 GCA_003165135.1 Bacteroidota bacterium | reverse complement strand
GCATACACATCAGCTATACAGATGATGAACTGAATAAATCGATGGTCATCTGGGATGTGGATGGTATTCACAAAGGGCACTATTCAAATGATCAGCGCATAACCCTCAAATATGGCGAGGTCCCGCTTCAATATCTGGAGGTCAGTGGCCAGGATTTTTTCAAAGGGTTCATCGCAGCATATCCGCACAAGCGATTCAATGAGTCAAGCCTGGAGTTTNNCTGCGCACCAAAGGATTTAAAGGGGTGATGGTCATCGGTATCGGGTTCTTATTGTTGGCCGGCTTATCTTATTTTTTTGTTTTACCACCACTGGCAGAGTTTCTCGCATCTAAGATGCCCATAGGCATGGAGATCCAGCTAGGGGACAAAATGTACGACCAGGTGATGCAGAGCTATAACATCAATCAGCGCCTCACAAAAGAAGCAAATGAATACTGGCGCGCCATGCATGTATCATCACCATATATAGTCAATATCACTGTGGTGAATAACTCTGAGCCTAATGCATTCGCATTGCCGGGAGGACAGATCATCGTGTATGATGGTATCATCCGCGAGATGAATGACTATGATGAACTGGCCGGGCTGCTGGCACATGAGTATTCGCATGTCAGGCTGCATCATAGCACCCGTATGATGAGCCGAAACCTCGCGGGCTATCTCTTTATTTCTCTGCTGCTCAATGACGCAAGCGGCACACTGGCTGTGCTGGTCACCAATGCTAACTCGCTAAAAGAACTAAGCTATTCACGAGGGCTGGAGCATCAGGCTGATGAGGGCGGCTATGATATGCTCCAGTCAGTACATATCAATCCTGACGGAATGCTGAAACTCTTTAAAACGCTTAATTCATATCAAAGCAAGATAGGGCTGTCAGTACCAAAGTTCATCAGTACACATCCACTCACTGAGGAGCGTATCTCCTATATCAGCGACCGGCTGAAAAAAGATAAGACCTCCTACTCGGGTGAGCAGAAGGCCTTAAAAAAAATCTGGCAGGAAATGAAAAGTGACGAGTAAGCCTGCTATTATTTTGATGTTTTATTTTCCTGAAGTTTATTGAGTGCGATCATCTGTTTCAATGTGCTTTGCATGCCTTCTGTAGAGCCGTCGAGGAATATCACATTGCCTTTTGATACCTCAGCGAACTGCTTGATCGCATCTGTCCACATGTTAAACATGATCATGCTGCTGGTGTCGAGATTGGCCTGCTCCATTTCTTTAGCGGCGGTAGACATACCTTTAGCCACCTCTTCGCGGTAGAGTGCCACACCCTGACCGCGCATTTGTGCGGCTATTTTCTCAGCCTCGGCAGATATTTTGATAGCATTGCCTTCTGCTTCTGCAGCTTTGGTTTTAGTGATGAGTAGTGCTTGCCCTTCATTCTCAGCAGCTGCCTTGAGGTTATTTGATGCTACGACGCGGCTCATGGATGTCATGATGACCTCGTCGAAGGTGATATCATTGAGCTGAAGGTCCTGTAGATGATAGCCCCACTCTTCGAGCTGGCGGTCTATCTGCTCTTTCACATAGTCGATGATCTCTTTGCGGAGTAGTAGTATCTCTGCTTGTTTTTTGGTCGCGACGAATGAACGTATAGAACCTTCTATCGTCCTGGTCAAAGCCTGCATGAGGTTTTTTTCATCGATGAATTTGAACGCGACATTCTTTAGTGTGTTCTCATCCTGATTGAGTACAGAATAGAGCAGCATGGATTTGAAATAGACATTGGCCTGATCGACTGTGATAGCCTGAAACTGCAGCTCCACGGACCTGTTCTGAATAGAGATGACGCGGAAGATCGTTTCTACATATGGGATCTTAAAATTAAGCCCCGGGAACATGATGCGGCGGTATTTGCCAAAGAAAGTGACCACAGCTATATTGCCCTGCTGTACCGTGACGAATGCCCCTAATGCTGTAAATACTCCCAGCAAAATAAGGACGACTAAAAATACTGATCCGATTGCCATAGTGTTATATTTTTTTCAAAGATACGATTAAGGTTTAAATCAACGGAGCAATAAAAAATGGTTGACCTGAGATTAAAACCAGATAGGGATCACTATCTTTTTGTATATTAGTGTATCAAAATATCATATGGTCACTAATACTTTCACCGCATCTATCCATAAGGAAGGAAATTTCTATGTTGCCAATTGCGTCGAAGTCGGTACAGTAAGTCAGGGTGAGACAATGGAAGAGGCGCTTGCCAATCTAAAAGAGGCTACGGAGTTGTACCTTGAGGAATTCCCTATCACAGAGCAAGCTCCTATTTTCCTTACTACCTTCACCACAGAAGCGTATGCCTAAGCTACCACGCATGTCTGGTCGCGAGCTTATAAAATGGCTCGAAATATTTGGATTCATAAAAATACGGCAGAAAGGAAGCCACATTGTTTTGAAAAAGAAAATTGATGGCGGTGAAATCGGCACCACAGTGCCCGATCACAAGGAATTAGCTGAAGGAACCGTAAGAGGGATTTTAAAGCAAACTCAAATAAGTATAGACGAGTTTTTGGAGAAGTATCATCAATGAGATCATTTCTTATCCTTTTTTCCATAGGTGCCGCCACCATCGCTTGAATTTACCTTCTTTTTTGAGCTTCGTGTTGTTGGCTGGTAAAGCTTTAGCTTTTTCTTCAGGAGGATTTATCATAGCCATAAAATGAGACCCGTTGCTTATTAGTATAGGTTTTTTAGCCACTACTGATGCATCCCATAAGACAACATCAACCACATTTCTTTGATTGGGCTTTAAATCCTTCCTTGCGCATTTTATAGTATGTGATGAATGTGCAGGATGGGTGATCACGATCTCAAAGGTGTCCTTTAGACTAGTATAGATATTGCTGAGGTCAAGTGAATACCTGCCAAAGCTGTCAGTTTCTGCTGTCATAATTTTTGTGCCTCTGACCAGAGTGAGCTCGGCACATGCCTATGGTAGTTTTGTCGTATCACTGACCTGAGTTGCCACTGTTCCACTTATTATCCTCTTTGCGGGTGGAGTATTTGTCTTTGGTTTAACTGGAGGGTTTTGTTTCGTTTTCTGGTCAGATGGTGGCACCTGATGTTGTGGAGTATTTGTTTGAGCAGGCAAATTGCCCGGAGCAATTTGTGCAAAGGCAAGAAGGGCTGCTGATAGCCTGACCATTCTGCTGCATCCCGAAATAGATGGTGTAACTTCTGAGCCCCAGTTTTCGATTTGCTTTGGGTTGTATATCCCGCAGAGAGGAACAATACTCTCACGCTGAGCCTGCTCTATTTCCCGCCATTTGTGATTTCTGAAATCTACTACCAGTTTACCGCAGCCGGTACATATCCTGCCTCCATCCACAGGCAGCATCTCATCCCAGATCTGATGACATGGCAAAGGTTTCGATATTGGTTCAGTAGATTCAAGCATATTTTAGATATAGCTATTTATATCCAAGATATGGAATTATTGTGACACGAATTGTCACTTCTGTGTCAATTATTTACNNCCGAGGCTTTCCCATTTCTGCATCTCGCTGTCGAGCTGCTTTTTCAGGCCTTCGTAGTTAGTAAAGAAATTAGGGTCAGCGGTGAGCTTCTGATAGTGATCGGGTATCTTGAGCTGATTGTCTATCAGTTCTATTTCTTTTTCCAGTTTTTCGATTGTTTGCTCAGATATGCCGAGTGCTTTTTTGATGCGGCTGATCTCCTTATCAGAGGTGGCTGGTGACTGGTGGCTGGCGGCAGTCTTTATTAGGTCGGTA
>PLSN01000233.1 GCA_003165135.1 Bacteroidota bacterium | reverse complement strand
TAGTAGCCCGATTCGGTGCCGGGATACGAGCCTGTCTCTACAGCATTGCTGACCGCTGTATCAGCCAGTGTCATGCCAAAGGAAACAGGAAAATGCAAGAGCGTCATGTGTGTCGTAAAAGTGGTGACTATATGATATGGCGGGGGCTGTACATGGCCTATGATCTGATAGACACTGCCCGCCAACTGATCATAATCATAAAGACNNCCTGTCGATGGGTTGACATAGCTTAGGACCTCCGAATCGCTTGCACTGTATTGGGTCAGGTCCCAGGTCTGCGATGCACCCGAAGGGCCTTCACTTATTGTACCGAGATTGCCATAAAAAGTATACTGGTTGATCTGCAGGCCGCTCGTCGGGCACCATGCACTGGTCAGCGTAGGCTGGGCTGAAGCTGAAACAACTGTACAGACGAAGATGAAAAAGTAAAGTGATCTCATAGAAGAAATGTTTTATTTGATCCAAAGAAAAAAATATTATCTGATAATAACTACAAAAAAATCTACTGTAGTGCTTGTACCCCAAACAGTCGCATTGAAAACGCGGATGAGAATGATTTGCTTATCTTAGCATATCCTTTCCCTATTCCTAAATATAGCACCATGATCACAACAGAAATGATACCAATGTATGTGAAGATCATCACCGGGGTCTTCGCCATAGTAAATACTGTCTACGGGATCGTAGGTTATTTCCAGCCTTTACATACCTTCGAAAACAGTACTGAAGGAGTGGACCTCAAAGCCAAAGGAGCGCGGTATGCTGCTTACGAATATTCATCGAGGAACGTAGCCATGGGAATAGGCATGCTGATAGCCGCTGCTGTTGGTTCACCGCTGGCAATCGTACTGGTCATGACTGTAAGGACATTGGTGGAAATACAATCCATCTTCATAAATATCGGGCTCAAAAAATTCAACGAAGGCCTTATCACAGCTTTGGTCTTCTTAGCCGTAGAAGGGTTTATCATCGCAAAGATGTTTATATAAATTTTCCCTGCGTCTCTCCGCCCTTGTCTGCCGACAGGCAGGTCTGCGGTTATTATTCACTCATCATTTTTCTATGTCTATCCCGCTCGGGTCGCCTAGTGTGATGGTGGTACCTTTGACATGTACTACTTTGATAGTGATATGGTCTCCTCTTTTGAACCCGTTCAGTCCGAGATTGACGATCAGCTTTTTTGAAGGGTAAAGCTTCGAAGATATATCGTCATCATTTAGTATGATCTTTTTGATATCATGCACATCATTGGCCAGAAAGGTGACAAGCGAGTGTGCGTTCACAGTGCCTTTGAAAGTGGTGGTCTCTACTCCGAGTGCGTCTGTATTTACGGGTACCGGTGCCTTGTACATCAGGTTATCCTGTCCGGGGTCGAATTCCAGGCCATCAGGTTGCTTAAACACGTATGTGCACCCTTTGGCATGTATAATCTGGATGGTAAATTTGTCACCGGCTTTGAGCCCATTCATAAAGCAGAACATAGTTTGATTGTCATAATTTGCCTTTACCTCGTTATGGGTTGTGCCATTGATGGTGACGGTCCTGATATCCTGATTGGTCTGGCAGCTGCCCTTGATCCATATGCTCGGATTGGCTTTTTTTGCCACACCGGTGAGTGTGATCGTCTCCAGCGCTTCATCTTTGCACTCTGTGAAAGTACCTTTAGCATCCACTATACCGCATTTACCACCGAGCGCTACGACAGCCTTTCCATCCTTGAATGAATTCATAGCCCCGCCGCAGTGATAACATTTCTGATATACCGGATCGGTTTGTTTGTCATACTTGATAGGGACGATGGCGACACCAGTTTTATTTATGAAACCTATTTTGCCGCCGAGCTCCACATAAGCTACTCCATCGGTGAAGCTGGTCGCATAATCATATTTCAGAGGGATAACCAGTGTACCCGACTTATTTATGAAACCGCATTTGCCGCCAATGATCACGGGTGCGATACCTTCATGAAAATAACCGGCCTCATCATATTTGAAAGGGATCTTGGTAGCGCCGGTTGGGTCTATGTATCCCCATTTGCCGTTGAGCTTGACACCGATGAGGTTCTCGTATTCATCAGAGAATGTGACATTGGTTGTCTCATCATATATGGCGGGTATAGTGAGCGCTTCGATGAGGGGATAACCCATCTTATCTTTTTTAGTAAGGCTCGGATAGCCGAAACCATATTTGCGGTTGACCATAGTACGGGTCAGGGTGGATTGCTGGGCTATGCCGGAGACTGTGCTTAATATAATTAAGCTGAGGATGATGATCTGCTTTTTCATTTTGATGGAGGGCTTTGTAGTTATTATGATTCCATAGGGGCTTACATAATGTCCGTCTGAAAAGTAAATAAAAGAATTGAAAAAGAAATGTTCGACTGATTTTCATAAAGGCATTTCCAACCACCCACAGGCCCTCCTTAGCCAAGGAGGGGAGCAAACAGCCTTGGGATTTTTGCTTGTATTTTAATTGTCAATTTTCAAATGTCAATTGTAAATTGAAATTTACCCACTTAGCTCATTGAGCTTCTCCAGGATCCAGCCGCGGTCGGCCACATTGCCTGTGGTTTCTATTTCTTTGCGCAGGGTGGCTATCTGTTTTTTGTTTTTCACATCTACGCGATATAGTTTGGTGGTATATCGGGCGAAGTTGCCATAGTTGATGCGGTTCTGCTCTGAGATGAGCTTCTTGCGGCGCAGCAGTATGCGGAAGCTTTCCTTCAGCGACTGGAGCGGTTGGTACTCGCCGAGTTCGTAGTAGGTCTTCATCAGTGTCGTTTTGGAGTCGAGCAGGTAAAAGATATCACTGTACTCCACATCCTGCAGGAGACCTAATACCTTATCATACTTCCGCGTAGCGAAAAAATACCGTGCACGGTTGAAGGTATAAGCGTTCTCTTGTTCAGCCTTCGGCAGCCTCCTGATATACTGCTCGATGAATGCCTCCGTCCATTTATATTCTTTGATACGGAGGCCGATGGTGATGATGTTCTTATAGTCCCATGGTGAGAGCTTGCCACCGATGAATATGATCCCGCTGGCGAGTGACTGCTTGTACAGTTCAAATATCTGCCGCTGATATGCCACATGCCCGTTGTTGATCTTATTGATACAATACACGATGGCAAAGGCAAAAAGATCGCGCAGCGTCTCAGATGTGAGAGAATCTATATTGGAGAAGATGATACCTTTCATCGATTCAAAGTGGGACTCGGTATTTGGTTCGATGAGGGACATGACGGTATAGTAGTATGCACGCAGCAATGGCACAGAGTCATACCTGCCTTCGGCGCAGTGGGCGAGTATCTCATGTATCAGCGCCACCTCGCCCTGCAGCGAGAGAAACTCCTGATAGTGCAGCATGGCGGCACAGTAGCGGAGCTTGGTCACGAGATAGTATATGTCGAGGNNGTTCTTATTGGTACTGCGCTGCTGCTTGGCCTCGAGGTGAGCGTGCTGCAGCGCCTCTATACGGAATGTGTCGAGATAGTAATCTCCCGAGCGTGCCGTCTCGCGCTCATGCAGTTTGGTGAGGTACTGAAACATATCCGGGAAGTACTTGTCGAGGTGGCGTTCATTCAGTGACTCCAGCAGGTCGGTGTATTCGCGTACGGGCTGTGAGTAGTATTTCTCCAATGCCATAAAACCCTCTATACGCCGTGCAAAATTGCTAAACAGCCGTGCATAGTCCTGATTGCCCATTTTCTTTTT
>PLSN01000125.1 GCA_003165135.1 Bacteroidota bacterium | reverse complement strand
AGGCAGTACATCATTAACTTATATGGACTTTAGGTATACAGATGTAATTGATAGTAAAAGAAACAAATAGTATTGATTGTTACTTTATCTCCCCTGTTCACTTCTTCTCTCCCCGATTTTCATATAATATTTTATTTTGGCTGTTCTGCCACAGGCAGTTAATTCTGTTAATCCTGAAAATTCTTTAATTCTGATTGATGGCCGTTCACCGCAGTATGATAAAAAGCGCCACCGCTGAGACGGAGACCCCGCTGATGAAGCAGTACAACAGCTTCAAGGCGAAGTATCCCGATGCGATACTGCTGTTCAGGGTGGGAGACTTCTATGAGACCTTCTCGACCGATGCCAAGGTGGCTGCGGGTGTCCTCGGCATCACCCTCACCCGTCGCGCCAATGGCAAAGCCACTGACGTGGAGCTGGCGGGCTTTCCTCATCATGCGCTCGACACCTATCTGCCCAAGCTCGTTCGCGCAGGATATAAAGTGGCAGTATGCGACCAGCTCGAAGACCCCAAGCTCGCCAAGGGCATCGTCAAGCGCGGTGTGACAGAGATGGTGACACCCGGCGTGGTGACAGGTGACAATATCCTCCAGACCAAGGCCAACAACTTTCTCGCATCAGTCTACTGGGATAAGGATATCTACGGCGCTGCCTTCGTCGATATATCTACGGGTGAGTTTCTGATCGCAGAAGGCACCTTCGCATATATCGACAAGATCATGCAGAGCATGTCGCCTGCTGAGGTCCTGTATCCGCGCTCCAAGCAGAAGGAATTCACCGAGCGCTTTGGTACAAAGGTCGTCAGCGCACGCATGGAGGACTGGGTCTATACCAAAGAGAACGCTTACGACATTCTGCTGAAACTTTTTGAGACCAATTCGCTGAAAGGCTTCGGCATAGAGGATGAGGAAACCGCCATCATTGCTGCAGGCGGCGCGATACAGTACCTCAAAGACACTGAGCATCACAATCTCTCGCACATTGCCCGACTAACCAAGATCACAGAGTCAAACTATGTATGGCTCGACCGCTTTACGATACGCAACCTTGAACTCGTGAGCAGTCCGCACCCACAGGGGAAGACTCTGCTTGACATTATAGACCGTACTGTCTCTCCTATGGGTGGCCGTATGCTGAAACGCTGGATACTGATGCCACTCGTGAGCCTGCCTGCCATACAGGAGCGGCTGGATGCGGTGGAGTACTTCGTACAAAATGATACAAAGTCAGAAGAGCTAAAAAAATATCTGCGCCAGATGGGCGACATGGAGCGCTTGATCTCGAAAGTATCTCTCGAAAAAGCCAATCCGCGCGAGATCGTGCAACTCAACCGTGGCCTGCTAGCATTGGAGCCGATCAAAGAAGCCCTGAGCAAGTCCGGTCATCAGAGCCTGGCGAAGCTCGCTGATAAAATAGGATTACTCCCAACGCTTACAGCTCGCATAGCGCACGTGCTGAAAGAAGAAGCTGGCCCAATGCTGAGTAAAGGCAACTTTATCAATGACGGCGTGGACAATGACCTCGATGAACTACGTCTCATCAAAAATACCGGCAAGGAATACATCGTCGGCATTCAGACCAAAGAGATACAACGCACTGGCATCAACTCGCTGAAGATCGGTTTTAATAATGTATTCGGATATTTTCTTGAAGTAACAAACTCACATAAGGCGAAAGTTCCTAACGACTGGATACGAAAACAAACCCTCGCCAATGCAGAGCGCTACATCACCGAGGAGCTAAAAGAATACGAACAGAAAGTTCTGGGTGCGGAAGACAAGATACAGATGCTGGAGGAAAAGCTCTTTGCCGATATGGTGCGGACAGTGAAGGAATTTACCAATACCATACAGCAGAATGCCCATGCAGCAGCATACCTCGACTGCCTGCTATCTCTCGCAGAGGTGGCCATCAGCAATTGTTACACCAAGCCGGAGGTCAATGACGGCCTGACCATCTATATCAAAGACGGTCGCCACCCCGTGATAGAAAAACAGCTCGACGTAAGCGACAAATACGTGCCAAATGATGTCTATCTCGACGATACGCAGCAGCAGATACTGATGATCACGGGGCCTAACATGTCAGGCAAATCAGCGCTACTCAGACAGACAGCGCTCATCGTGCTACTCTCGCAGATAGGCAGCTATGTGCCTGCCGCATCGGCGAGTATCGGCTTTGTCGATAAGATATTCACGCGGGTAGGTGCGAGCGACAATATCAGTTCCGGTGAGTCGACCTTCATGGTAGAGATGAACGAGACCGCAGGCATCATGAATAATCTCACGCCCCGTTGCCTGATACTGCTCGATGAGATCGGACGGGGCACATCGACCTACGATGGCATCTCTATCGCCTGGTCGCTGGCGGAGTTTCTGCATAACTATCCTGTGGCACATCCGCGCACGCTCTTCGCTACGCATTACCACGAACTGAATGAACTAGCAGACAAATACGACCGCATCAAGAACTACCATGTCTCCACCAAAGAGGTAGGCAATAAAGTGATCTTCCTTCGCAAGCTGGTGCCCGGTGGTTCAGAGCATAGTTTCGGTATACATGTGGCGAAGATGGCGGGCATGCCGCGCCTGATCGTAGACCGAGCTAATGAAATACTCATAGAGCTCGAAAGCAAACGCGTCAATACCGACATCAAGGACACTATGAAAGGCATGCAGGCAAAGAATTTTCAGATGACGATGTTTGACATGAGCGACCCTAAGCTCAAAGGTGTGGCCGCCGCCATCGACAAACTCGAGATCAATGCCCTCACTCCTATCGAGGCCTTGATGAAACTGCATGAGCTGAAGAAGATGTTGGAGTAGTCTCAAGTCGTGAGCTATGAGTGAATACAAATGGCGGGAAATTTTATGATAGGCGAAGACGCCAACCACTGGCATTGAAATATAATCTTCAGCTATAAACATATATAGAAACAGGTCGATATTACTACCCACCTGCAAATAAAATTATTCAAAAGAAAGTAGACTAGTATCTTACTCTTAGTTAGCTGTTGGGGTAGATTTAACGTCTGGATATTTCTTCATAAACCCTTCT
>PLSN01000415.1 GCA_003165135.1 Bacteroidota bacterium | reverse complement strand
ATATAAATTGTTAAACTTATTGCGAAAGATGCGAAATAGGACTACTTTAACTTCTAATAAATCACATCTTATTTCAATGAATTTACACAGGAAGTTAACGTTGCTATTGTTTTCTGCCGTTTTATTTTCGGTATCATATGCTCAGGTGGATCAGCAGATTCGTCCTAAGAGTTTCCTTATTTCTGCAAAGCTATTTTCTTCTCCGGCCGTGTTGTCCTACCCGTTTGATCTTGTTAGCGCCTCGGAGCTCGATCACAGAGAGGACAAGGCAGGGCACATGCCCATCTTCGCACGTAGTGTACCCGCCGATATCAGCCTGACCAACTCAGGTACATGGACCTCACTGCCTGATGGCGGCAGGGTCTGGAGGCTTATGGTTAGTTCACCAGGGGCACTAGCATTAATACCTTGTTATGATCAGTTTTTTATACCGACAGGTGCTACACTGCATGTCTATACTCCTTCGCGCGATGAGGTGATAGGTGCTTTTACATCAATCAACAATCCCCAAGATGGAAGATATAACACCGGGCTGATACATGGGGATGTGTGTATCATTGAGTATTATGAACCTTCATATGTAGCTGGTTTAGGCCGGATACACCTAAATGAGCTGGGCCACGCCTATCGTATGGTACCTGGAAGAAAAGAAACACAAAGCGGACTAGGGTTTGGCGGATCAGAGTCATGCGAGGTCAACGTAGCCTGTCCCGAGGGAGCCAACTGGCAGGACCAGCAGAATGCTATAGTGCGTATCATGGTCAAGACAGGCCCGAACTATGGATGGTGCAGCGGTTCAATGGTCAATAATGCCAATCAGGATTGCACTCCATATATCCTCTCGGCAGATCACTGTTATCAGAATGATATAACAGGACAGATAGCACCTACAGGCGACCTGAGCCAGTGGATGTTCTATTTCCAGTTTCAGTCACCTACATGTGCCGACCCGTCGTCACAGGGCTTATTGGCCAATAATTTTATGACAGGGGCTACATTTTGCGCAGCGAGTCTCGATACTGGCGGCAATAGCGGCTCTGACTTTGTGCTACTGAAGCTGAACAGCAGCCCACCTACTTCATATATACCCTACTATGCAGGATGGAGCAATATCAATACCCCATCAGCCAGCGGTGTAGGTATACATCATCCTGACGCAGACATAAAAAAAATATCCACCTATACGACCCCGCTGGTGTCTGTGTCTTGGGGCGGTGAGGTGGCCAATACCCACTGGCAAATACTATGGGCAGCTACTACTGATGGACACGGTGTGACCGAGCCCGGCTCGTCCGGCTCGCCGATATTTGACCCAAACCTTCATATAGTAGGTACGCTCACCGGCGGCGGTTCAGACTGTACGACTCCCAATAATAATGACTACTATGGCAAGTTCTCCTATCACTGGACGAGTAATGGCAGCCTTTCTGATAAACGCCTTCAGAACTGGCTTGACCCTTTTAATACAGGCATTCAGACACTTGATGGGGCCTATGGGCCTTGCGGTGCTAATTTCTCTCTGGATGCTGCTATCGGGTCAGTGCAGCAGGACAGTGCATTCTGCAGCTCTAGTGTGTCTCTCACATGTACACTGGTCAATTTCGGTAGTACCACGCTGACATCTGATTCGCTGACATTTATGATAGACGGCGCTATGTCACAGCAGATGCTTTGGACAGGTTCTTTGGCTTCTTTTCACTCTATACAGATTACATTACCTACTCAAAGCTTATCTCCCGGTACGCATACGATCACAGTGACCTCTTCAGCACCTAATGGGGGTGTGGATGCTAACCCTGCGAATAACAGTATGACCAATTCCTTCACAGTGGTGGCGTCGTCAGGAGAGTATTCATTTTATCTCCAGACAGGTGACCAGGGCAGTCAGATCACATGGGAGCTGACCGATGCGCAAAGCAATATACTCTATTCCGGAGGTTCATATGCAGATACACATCAGGGACAAACCATCAATGAGTCATGGTGCCTGCCTACTGGCTGTTATACATTTACCATATTTAGCGGTACAGACAATGGCCTCAGCGGTAATAATCTGGCAGGTACATTTATGATCACGGATAATAGCGGAAATATACTGGCACAACCTTCACCAGTCAACTTTGGGGCGCAGCAATCATCGCTGATCTGCCAGCCCCAGAGTTTAGGCGTAAAAAACATAGATGCCTCTCTGGTCAATATCTTCATATACCCTAACCCATCTACCGGTATCTATACGATCAGTAATATACAAGGAGCTACTGCACTCACTGTGACCGATGCTCTTGGTAGGATAGTATTGGCATCTGAAATCAAAGGTCAAACTACAAATCAGGTAAACATGAGCGGCGAAGAAAGCGGCATATACTTCTTTAAATTCTCCTCGGATCAAGGGAGCATCGTAAAGAAAGTGATATTAAGCTCAGGAAAATGATCTAGACTATTCGGTTTCTCTTTGAGTCCAGCCACTGCTCTATAAATAGCATCAGCAAAACGCTATCTATAAGAATGAAGAGCAACTTTGTCACGTTGATAAAATGTGTATTGATATGATATGAATACGACATGTTAGAATGGCTGTTTAGCAGCATCACAGAAACTATGGTCAGTACTAACAGAAAGGGGAATGCTGATACCAGCAATGGCATTAAAGAAAGTTTAATAGGAGGAGTATATTCAAATCGCGGACGTACCGAGCGCATGACATTCTCCGTGAATGCCATCGATGGCTGATCTGTATATTGAGATGCAAGTAATGAATTGATAGCATTCAGTTCATTGAACAATGCAGCAACACTGGCATCATTGGCTATGGCATATGCTACCTCACCGCGCTCTGATTCATTCAGGCTGCCATCCAGATATTCCCATATTTTCTCCTCAGTGACCATATTACAAATTTAGTGCAAAATTCTGTTTATTTTACCCCCACCCCCCTAAAGGGGTAGGTAGGACTGATTGTGTTCCTGCGCCGACCTCACCCCCGTCCTCCTTGGCTATTGCTAGGAGAACTACCCCCTCTCCACGCAACGTGGAGAGGGGGTAAATCGAATTTGCGATAAGCAAATTTGATTGGGGGGTGAGGCTCAGACCAATCCATGAACCTCCATTTTCTCCCTTAGTTTCTTTCGTGCACGATGCAGGCGGACTTTAGCTGCATTAGGTTCTATGTCCAGTACCTGTGCTATCTCATCCATACTCTGCTCAGATAGGTAATACAGCGTAATGACCGTGGCATCCTCCGGGCTAAGCAGCTCAATGGCTTTTGATACATGTTCTGCCCTGAATATCTGCTCCGCGTCATTATATACTGCCGTTCCCATCCTGTTTGCCATAGCTCCTGCTGTTTTCTCATTATCCAATGATGAAATATCAGGTCTATAGTTTCTTATTTTGGTCAATGCAGTATTGTAAACAATCCGATACAACCAGCTGGAGAACTTAGACTTTCCTTCAAACGATGACAGGTTCGCATATACTTTCATAAATACATCCTGAGCTACTTCTTCCGCCTCTTCACGCCGACCAACTATTCGAAGCGCCATTGTAAAGGCTAGGTTCTGGTAACGAATCACCAGCATCCTGAAAGCGGACTGGTCACCATTCAGGATACGCTGTATCAATATTTCGTCGGGTATAGGGGACTGCATTTACAATGTATTAGACTACATGGACGGGACTCAGGTTACCGGAATATTTTTTTCTTTTTCTGTAACCTGCGCCCAACGGTCGTAGTCTTAAACTTATAAACTTTTTTTTAAATTTATTTTTAACCATAAAAAACAAAACAATGATAGGTTTAAATGTAGACTTAGGTGTTTTGCCCGGTATACTGGGCACGATGATCCCGATAGTAGCAATAGTCGGTGGTATAGGCTTAGCTTTGGCTAACAGGTATCTCAAAAGTAAAGAACGTATGGAAATGATAAGCCGCGGCATGGATGTTTCGGCATTCAAAGACCACGATATGGCTGAGGCTATAGCTTACGGTAGGAACAGGCGCAATCGAAGCCCACTGCGCGGAGGCCTGGTAGCCATGGGTGCCGGTATGGGCCTGTTGATCTCATATTATCTCTGTCATACCGTGCTGCAGGGCAATGAAGATGAGAATGCTGCTATCTACTTCGGTGTAATAGCCATGTTTGTAGGTCTGGCATTGATACTGAGTCACCTGCTGGAGAAAAAAGCTCCTGCCGAAGACAAGCAATAGTACAGACATTAAGCAATTTATATTTAAAGGCACGTAAGGGGCCTTTTTTGTACTTACACTTTACTTGTTTAGACATTGATCTGTATGGTATTTGAAGCAAAAAATAATTATTGAAAATCTTACAATTCTTTTAAAAGATGTTCGACTTATACTTACATAAAGCTTCTATATGCAGTCGCACATGATACAGCTGATCCTTCGCTCGGAAAATATTTCCTGCCAATCTGTGCTGCTGTTTACTATGAATTCATAATTTCACATCAAACGTATATAATGAAAAAGATCATATGGCCTTTGCTGGTCGGTGTCTTATTGGTTGCCTGTTCCAATAATAGTGACAGGCCACTGCCTAATGCGACGGTGACTGTCGTCGATGAAGGTGCTAAAGATGCGGGCCTGGACCTACAGGCACTGGGTGAACTGGTCAAAAAAAGTCCCAGTCCTGCGAAGCTCGAAGAAGCATTGAACCAGCCCGGCTCCATCAATAATCTTGACCTCGACCATGATGGCAAAGTAGACTATATCAAGGTGAACGAAGAAACTGGAGACGGCGGTAAGAAGGACCTGAAATTCATTGATGAAGCTGCTGATGGAACTAAAACTGAAGTGGCAGATGTCACCATAGACCGAGGCTCTGACAATCAGGGAAATATGAATGTGGCGGGAAACCAAAACATTTATGGCAATAATAATACCTATCAGTCGAGTTTCCCGATAGGAGAGGTCCTAATGATGGCATACCTTTTCGCACCTCACCCGCTGTATTACAGCCCATTTGGTTTTGGGGCGTATCCGGGTTACTATAGGCCATATGCACCTGTGCCAATGGCATCTTATAGGACTACTGTGAATACATACACCTCGCACCCTACGGGAACATTAGCGAAACCTGCGCCAAGCAGAAGCCTCTCGGGTGCTGGCAGTTCACAGAAATCATTTGGAGTGAGGAACTCATCTAAGCCTGTCGGATCGGGAGGTTTTGGTAGTCATAGTTCATCTGGTTCATCATCTTCTTATCATTCCAGTAGTAGGAGCTTCGGAAGGTCAAGGAGGCATTGAAATTATTTCTAACAGTAAACAATTAATCAATCATAAAAACATAAATCATATGGGACTCACAGATCTGATAAGCCGTGTAGGCAAAATATTCGAAGCAGACTCTAATGCTGCACTAGATAAGGCCGAAGACCCTGCCATGATGACCAGGCAGGCAGTCAAGGACCTCAAGGACAAACTACAGAAAGCGCTCGATGCGGAGGTGCACCTCAAGGCATTGGTAATAGATAAACGCACCAATGCGGAAAAAAACAAAGCGGCCGCAGACGACTGGGGCCATAAGGCTGAGCAGATACTCGACAAGGTAGACCATAAGCAGATAAGCGATGCAGATGGTGATAGGCTAGCCAAAGAAGCTCTCGCACAGCAGGCTACCGCACAGCAGGCTGCTGACCATTATGCTAAAGAAGCCGCTGATCAGCAGGCTATACTCGATGGCATGGACAAAAAAGTAAAGGAACTCCATGACATGATCGATCAGGCACAAAATGAATCTGAGGAGCTAGCTGCCCGTGAGGAGTCAGCAGAAGCTACTACCAGTATCAGCAAAGAGCTATCAAGCATAGGCGGACCTGACAGCACTAAAGACTTGCTGGATAGAATGCGTCACAAGACAGAAGAGTCAGAGCACATGGCTCAGGCATATACTGAGCTCGACAATGCCAATAAGTCTACTAAAGATGAGATAAATGCACTGCTTGGCCCATCAAGCGCAGCTGGCAGTGATGATGCACTGGCTGCCCTGAAGGCAAAAAGAGCCGCTAAAACTGACACCAATGCCTGATAAATATAAAGTCACACCGGAGAAGGCTGAGCAGTTTACCTCGATACTGCTGATGGACTATATGATCAATCAGAACGGGGAACTGCCGGTGCTTATGGATGACAATTTTAAAACACTTGAGCCGCTGGTCATCAAACTGGATGCCGCCGGATATGTGAAGACGCCGGGGCAGACTGAAAAAGGGATGAACTACCTGCCTACGGACAAAGGTAAGGATGCATTGGGTAAGTTCATGCAGCGCTATAGCGAGTACCTCAAACTCTATGATGTGTTTTGCGCAGTTGACTTGACCAAAGGAGAGTTTGCTTTTGCAAAGTTCTTTGACTTTGATTCAGATGCTGCCTGGGATGCATATCTGAATGAAGAGAGATGGGAAGACCTGCGAGTGGCTGTAGCAGAGTATAAGAAGGTAGACCCGCTGGAGATTGTCTTTATGTCTTTCCTCAATGAAAATCGGTTTGACTATACTACTACTACCTGGCAGTTTGATGTCAGCTCCGGACTGATATATGATCAGATGGAGGAGATATGCAATGCCGCTCTTACCGTCGACCAGGTTAATCAGGGAGATGATACGGTCATGCCGGATATCATCACTCAGGGCGCCGATCTCACTGTCTCACTTCTCAAACAGGAGGAGGAAATAAGGAAAAATGATCCCGAACCAGCTGAAGAGCAGGCTGTGCCGACACAAACGATCACAGAGGAAAACTATTCATATCCCCCGCAATACTATCAACCATACTATCAGCCTTCATATATCAGCCCATTGTGGCTAGGGTTGTTGTTTTTGCTTTGATAAGGCCTTATTTGCTTTGGGGGATTGTGTCATGGAGGTAGGGAGCAATATTCTGTAGGGTTGTTTCTGCCATCATTTCGTATCCTTTTGAGTTGTGGTGTCCATTGTGCATCCAGTAATAATCAGCAGCCTTATTGTGGGCACTGGCTATATATGCGCGGTAATATGGCAGCAGGTCTATTACCTGAATATTTTTATCTGCTGACATGCTTTTGATCAGCGGTGCGAAATCATAGTTATAATTGTTATTTTCTACTTCCCTCTCTACTGGATGTAATACCACAAAAAGTTTGATGTTGTTTTTAAGACAAAGTGCTGAATAATCTCTAAACAAAGCAGCGGTCTTAGTATTTATTGTTCTTTTTTCATTCTCGGGTATGGCTTGTTTTATTGTCAGCGGGTTATATCCGGCCAGGGAGAAAAACAATCTGCTCACATAATTAATGGCATATATTGATTCCCATCGGGAAGAACTTAGTTTTTCTTTCTGAAAACGCTCCATCCCGCCTCTTGTCAGTATGTCCTGGTCCATATCACCCGAGCCGATGGATTGGATCACTATATCAGGTTTATATGTAAGCAGGCGGTCACGTAGGTTTACAAAGTTGAAAAAAGGATCACTGCCACAAGTGCCTGCATTCATCAAATAGGTGGGATCTCCCGACGAGCTTAGTAGTTTTTCCATCAAAGCCACATAATTGGAGTCATACGGAGCACCATCTCCCTCGGTGAATGAATCCCCAAGAGCAAGTATTCTTATCTCTTTTGAATTTTTTTTTAACCTCCATTCGGGATCAGTGAAACCTAATGAGTTGACATGCCTTAAATATCTAAACCCATCACCCGCCAGCCAGTGGTCTTTGCCGGCCGGCCAGATATGGTAAGGGTTTTTTTTTATCAATATCTCATAGGGGCTCACATAGCCTCCTGATACCTGTTCTATTTCCGTTTGATTTACCCCCAAAACACTAAGAAACACTTCAACTGTAAATAGCGAAAATAGAACAGATCCTAAAGTAAGAAAAATGTTTTTGACCAGATTCGAAGCTTTTGGGAAAAGGAACTTGTAAGCACAAAATAGCAATATAGCGGTGTATATGTAAAACATGAGATGGGTATGCCACTTGATAAATGTCAAGCCAACCTCGTTATACCAATATAATTCCCAGATCAAGTAGGCGATGAGGAGTAATACCACAAAGGTAATAACCGCCGATCTGATACTGTGTAGTGAATTATTCATATTGATATCATTATATCTGCATTGCCATTATATGGGCAAAGACCAATTTATTAATTTAATCTGAGCAATTCTATTAAACCACTCTGATGTGACATTTTGAGGTGTCACGGGCTAATCCACATCAGGGGGAAATCATGTCATATTGATTTCAGCGCAAAAACATTAACATTACAGCATAAATATATACTGTGGATCTTTTTAATGATAAATTTCACCTGAACCTCAAACGCCCGCTTGCTATTTTTGACCTTGAGACCACAGGTGTGGACTTTGTAAAAGATAGGATAGTTGAGCTTAGCATTATCCGTATCAGTCCCGATCAGATTCGTGATCAACTGACCATGCGGATCAATCCCACCATTCCTATACCGATCGAGTCTTCTCAGGTACATGGCATCTACGATGAGGACGTGGCTATGAGCCCCACATTCAAGGATGTCGCGAAAGAGATATTCGATTTTCTGGACCCCTGTGACTTTGCAGGGTTCAACAGCAACCGTTTTGACATACCCGTATTACTCGAAGAATTTATCCGGGCCGGTATATGGATGGACATTGAGAGCCGCAACCTCATTGATATATATCGTATCTATACTATGCTGGAGAAACGCGACCTGACCACTGCATATAAATTTTACTGCGGCAAAGACCTCACCAATGCCCACAGCGCAGCAGCTGATACCGAAGCTACAATGGAGGTGATGCTGGCCCAGCTTCAGCACTATCCTGCCGAATTGAAAAATGATATGCGCTTCCTGCATGACTTTAGCAATGATGAGCGCTACCTTGACAGCGGCAGGCGTTTTGTGTATCAAAATGGCAAGCCTACATTCAACTTTGGCAAGCATAAAGGCAAGAGTGTCGAAGCCGTACTTAAAGAAGAACCTAGTTACTACAACTGGATGCTGAATGGTGACTTTCCTGAACATACCAAGCAGAAGTTTCGTGAGATCAAGGCTGCTTTGGGCAAGTAGGTGAATTATGACAGTTTCCTTACAATGCAAAATTGCCTTTAGCCTATAATGTACTATTTTTGCAGCAATAGAATCAAGTTTTAAATGAGAAGATATGTGCTACTGAACCTTTTCCTGGTGATATTGGCTGTCCATATATATGCTGCTGACGGTGTGACGCAGGATATAGACAGAATATGCCGGCTTACTTTTCCGGGTACACCTCAAGTCACTCAGGTGCCGGGCTTGAAAAACTATCTCTATGAGACTGATAGCTGCAGTTATCTGGTGCAGGTCAAGCCTGTGACCAA
>PLSN01000240.1 GCA_003165135.1 Bacteroidota bacterium | reverse complement strand
GATCGCCTGTGCATTTGCATCGGCAATGACAAAAATTATCAGAAAAAAAAGCAATGAGTTTCTCACGCAGATAGTTTGGTTTGGGAACGAATTTCTATAATTATAATGACGCAGCACAGATTTTGACCAAAAATAGTTTAAAAGGAATCGTAAATACGTAATTCTGTAGATCTGTATTTCATGGCACTGTCTTTGTACTATAATTGTAACAATTTACGTTTACCATATATACTTATGTGTTATGAGATATATAACAGCTCTGATATTATTTTTTTGCGCTATGCCTTGCTTCGCCCAGTCGCCACAGGCAGCTCCCTATCTGGCCAAGGTAGGAAAGTACAATGAGGCATCAAACTTCGAGGATGCTAGATACAAAGACCTCGACTGGAAAGCATTTTATAAACTGGATGAAGCCAATGAACTGGTCGACCCCAGAAATTATGATTTTGACCTGATGAATGCGGCGGTATTTTTTGCAGTCAATAAATATCGTTCATTCAAAAGCCTGCCACCACTCAAATTTGACCCCCGACTCAGAGATGCCGCTGCCATTCATTCCTATCAGATGGTGACAAAGAATTTCTTTGACCATATGAACTATACCGATCCGAAGATACAAGGCCCTGACACGAGAATAGAACTCTGCGGCTATCATGGGCAGAAAATAGCAGAGAACCTGGCCCGCACTTTTGCCGACCGAGGCAGGCCGATGACCTACACACAATTGGCAGATAAAGTCGTAAATGAACTAAGCCGCTCTCGTGAGCATAATAAGCATCTGATAGATCCGGAGCTTGAGAAACTGGGCTGCGGAGTGATCTTTGAAAATACTACTACACCCGAGGGCATAGTATATTTCCGCCTCACTCAGGACTTTGGCAGGGACTGGAAATAGTATTTCAGATGTCGGATTTTTGATTGTGGAAATACCGCAATCAAAAATCCGACATCTGAAATTTAATATTCCGATATCATTGGTTTATTCTGAAGTATTGCTTCAATCTTTTCGATCACCTCAGGAGTGAGTTTTGGCATGGAGTCGGTGCATTTGAGGTTTTCTTCCAGTTGAGCGATCTTAGATGCTCCTAGAATAACAGTAGTCACATTTGGATTCTTCAGACACCAGCAGAGCGCCAGGCTCACGAGCGATATGCCAAGTTCCTGCGATAGTTTATGCAGTTCTTTTACCTTGTTCAATTTATCCGTGTCGCTGAGAGCGCGGTCTTTGAGCCAGCCCATGTTCTTAAGGTTCATACGGGAGTCATCAGGTAGTTTATCGAGGTATTTGCCTGTCAATAGGCCAGATGACAATGGTGACCAGATAGTAGTACCGAGTCCGAAGGTCTTGAAAAGCGGTATGTAGTCCTGTTCCAGTTTTTTACGCTCGAACATATTGTACTGAGGCTGCTCCATGACGGGTGCTATGAGATGATGCCGCTCGGCCCAGTAGTGTGCCTCTGTGATCTGCTGTGCGGTCCACTCTGAGGTGCCCCAGTAGAGTATCTTGCCCTGCTGGACCAGATTATGCATAGCCCATACGGTCTCCTCGATGGGTGTATGAATGTCCGGCCGGTGGCAGAAGAAAAGGTCCAGATAGTCCACCTGCAGGCGCTTTAGCGCTCCATGACATCCTTCGATGACATGCTTGCGCATGAGCCCTTTTTGATTTGGTAAAGTGCCACCCCAGAAAACCTTGCTCGATACGAGATAAGTGCTGCGGTCCCAGTTGAGCTTCTTGAGTATTTTGCCCATCACGAGCTCGGACTTGCCGCTGGCGTATGTTTCGGCATTATCAAAGAAATTCACACCACCTTCATATGCTTTGACCATGAGCGCCTCTGCTACCTCATCGCTGATCTGGTCACCGAATGTGACCCATGAACCAAGTGATAATGCGCTGACCTGTAGTCCTGATCTGCCGAGCCTTCTGTATTCCATGTTTTTATTTTTGATTTGTGATTGTTGATGTATGATTGATTTGTATTGTCCATATACTAAATACTAATATCTAATGTCTGAAAAACGTTTTATTATTGCAGCGATAAAAGTAAAGCAAAATAATGTCAACAGATATAAAGAATCTCAGAGTAGTAGTGTCGGGCAAAGTGCAAGGTGTTTTCTTTCGCCACAGTGTCAAGAAAGTAGCTGACATTCTGGGTGTTAAGGGATTCGTCAGAAATGAGCATAATGGGTCGGTATTCCTCGAGGCAGAAGGTGATGATGAAATGGTCAATAAACTGATAGACTACTGCCATCATGGCCCTGAGAATGCAAGGGTCGACAAGGTCTCCATCACGCTCGGTGTGATCGTCGGCTATGATAGTTTTGAGATAGAGGAGTGATATATGAATCCAATAAAGTTATACCATCTTAGTGAANNTATCAAAGTATTTGAACCAAGGCCATCGCCTTCACATTATGGTGAGATAAATGCTGATGTGGTTTTTGTTGTTTCTGATAAGTTTTTATATAATTATCTTCTTCCCCGCGATTGTCCGAGGGTAACATACTACGTCAATAATAACAGCTCTCAGGAGGATATAAATACCTTCATGGGACAAAAGGGAGCAGACTATGTTGTGACAGTTGAGTCGAAGTGGAAAAGTGATATTAATGGAACTACCTTGTATTGTTATGAATTTCTCTCAGAAGGTTTTTTACTATTGGATGAGAATGCGGGGTATTATATTTCTTACAAATCTATCACTCCGATTTCTGTCAGAACTATAACTAATCTGCAAAAGGAATTATCTGATAGAAATGTTGAATTGCGCTATATCCCTTCACTGTTTGATTTAGCGGAAAGAATTCAGCAGTCGACTTTAAGTTTCTCATTGATTAGAATGAGGAACGCGAGTTGATTTTCTGTTTAGTGTTACCTGATACTTCTGATATATAATTCCTCAACCTTTTTCCTAGCCCATTCGGTTTTGCGCAGGAAAGTCAGGCTTGATTTGATACTTGGATTATCATTGAAACAGTTGATGCGGATATGGCCGCCCAATTCATACCATCCGTATTTTTCTACCAGATAGATCAGAATAGCTTCGAGTGTTTTGCCATGNNTTTTCTTTCATAATAGCTGTAGTTATAAGATCAGCAAACCATTTTCTCTGAGTTCAAACCATGTCTTAGTTCTGACGAAGTCTTCAAACTTTTCTTTGGTCTTATTTTCAAAACTTGCCACAAGGTCTTTATATGAGATCGGTGCTCGCTTTGATATTATCAATGAAGGCATGATATCAGCTATCCATTGACCTTGCGCAGCAGTGGTATACATTTGCCAGTCTTTCTTTTTGTCAAAGAATTCCAGCTCTGCCATTTCGACTTTCTTATTGCCTTTCTTTACTTCAAATAAGGTTAGCTCAGGTATATTGCTTAACCATACAACGATTGCATTTTGTTTGAGGGTTTTATTCTGCTCATCATTGAGACATTGCTCAATATAACCTTTAGGAATGGAGGTCTCAGGCACATCATGATCGAACCATTCCTGCAACGGAAAGTCTAAACACATGCCATGCATATAGTTGAAGAGTGATTTGCGCAGACCCTCAGAAAACAGGTCATGGTCTGCACCCGCGGGGTCATCATGATAGAGATCATTATCCGCAAAGCCGCCAAAGTCAGGGCCTGTGCGCGCTACTTCAAATTTCGCAGGTTCTAATCCTACCGGACTGTGTGCTGTCATAGCAAACCTATGCCAGAAGCCTGATTGGAGCACACCCGCTTCGAATAGCTGTCGTACCATTTCCAGTGCATCGATAGTATCCAGCTCGGTCTGCGTGGTGAAACCATACATGAGATAAGCATGAACCATGATACCTGCTTTAGTAAATCCGTCTGCTACCTGTGCCACCTGCGCTACTGTCACACCTTTCTTCATCATACTAAGCAGTCTGTCAGAAGCGACTTCGAGGCCGCCAGCCACAGCTATACAGCCGCTGGCTTTCAGCAGCAGTGAAAGATCAGGTGTAAAAAGTTTCTCAAAGCGGATATTGGTCCACCAAGTCACAACCAGCTTGCGGCGGATGATCTCGAGTGCGAGTTCACGAAGCAGATTGGGTGGTGCGGCTTCATCCACGAAATGAAATCCATTCTGATGCGTCTGGGCGATAATGGTCTCCATCCTGTCACAAATGAGTGATGCAGTTAGTGGCTCATACTTTCGGATATAGTCGAGCGAGATATCACAGAAGCTACATCGCCCCCAGTAGCATCCATGCGCGAGCGTCAGTTTATTCCATCTGCCATCGCTCCACAGGCGATGCATAGGATTAGCGATCTCGATCACAGAGATATAGTCATCCAGAGGCAGGTCACTGTAATCGGGGGTGCCTGTGTCTTTTTGTGCGATGTCAGTTTCTGTAGAGCCATCTTGATAAACGACTTTGTTACCTTGTCGCATGAACACACGCTTCAGATGTTGCACATCGCGCTTACCTTCTATGTATTCTAAAAGATAAAGCAAAGCCGCTTCGCCGTCATCGAGACATATATAGTCTATGAAATCAAATACATGAGGCTCGCTGAGGCTGCGGAGTTCGGTATTGGCATAGCCGCCACCGAGGACAACTCTGATGTGCGGATATTTTTTCTTTATGAATTGACCGCATTTGAACGCGCCGAAGAGATTGCCTGGGAATGGCACTGATAAGCAAATGACAGTTGGCTGAAATGATTTTATTTTTTCGTCTATTAGTCGCAGCAATATCTCTGATACGATGGAGTCGGGAGCTATTAATGATTGATGCAATTCATCAAAATGTGTTGCTGTGCGGCCGAGCCGCTCAGCATATCGACTGAAACCAAAATGCGGGTCAATTGTTTCTTTGATCAGATCGCCAAGGTCCTCTAAATATAAGGTGGCGAGATGCCTTGCTTTATCCTGTAGGCCCATGGTACCAAAGGCCCAGTCCATGTTCTCCAAGTCTTTAAATCTTCCTGCTTCGGGCAGGAAAGTCCTGTCACATATGGAGTGCGCGAGTGTAGGATTTTTATTTTGAAGGAAAAGAATGACGGGGTCTATGGTCTGCAAATAGTCATTTCGCAGATTATAGATGCGGTAGGTGTTTTCGTCAATCTCGTGGTCCATTTTTTCGAGCCTTGCAAAGAAATCTTCCAAACCTTTTTTTGAAAACAAAGACAGTATTACTTCGATGCCTAAATCTGCCTGATAAGATGTAATATTCTTCGTATTGAGAAAGCCTTTCAGGTACGCAGTAGCAGGGTATGGCGTATTGAGCTGTGTGAAAGGGGGCGTCAGTAAAAGTACTCGGCTTGTCATCTACTGCAATGATAGAGAGAATTTGCTGCACTCCGAAAAGAGGGGATTTTACAAAGATGGAATCACTTCCTTTTGTCTTTTAATAATTGTTTTTTATCGACACTTAGTTTTTCACTTGCGGGGCTGAAGGCGATCCCGCTGACCTGTTTGATATTATCGGATAGGTATGCATATCCTTCCTTGGGATATGTAGTGTGTATTTCCCTGAGGGTCCAGCCTACGGCCTTTTGAACATAATACTCTTTATCTTCCAGAAGCGGGTGGACAAGAGCAATAATATCTTCAAGTGGAGGATGTTTCTTCTTTGTTCCGGTATAGTATAGCAGGCTCACGATCGACTGCCGTCTTTTCCATAGGTCTTTATCCTTATTCCATTTTTTGAGCACCGGGTAAACCTTCTTTGGAGCTATTTCAAGAACTTTGGTATAAATTTTCGACATGGCATCACAGAGCCACCAATTAGTTATTGCCTCCTGCCATGTCACGATCGTATCCCACGAGGCGTGTAGCAGTTCTTCCTTTTTCATAATGCTTTCGCAAAAAAAGAAAGGCTGGAGCCGGACGATATCGTTCGAAGTATTCTTCCAAATGTGGTCCCATATCTTTAACTGCTCTTCAAAAGGCAGATGAGAGAAGGAATATTTTTCTTTGAAGGCCTTTCTGCGGTCGGGTACGGTCCTGCCGGATGTGTTCACCCTGTCTTCTACCTCTTTCAGGTATTGGGAAAGAGCAGTCTTTTCTTTCTTGCTCATATGAAGTTTATTTCAGCATCAGTGTGCGAATCTCTTTAACAGGAGCAGAGCCATAACTGAGGAACTGCTCATGGAATGCCCGTAGGTCAAACTTGTCGCCGAGTTTTTTCTTCATCTCATCACGCAGCTCAAATATTTCTGTCTGTCCCGAGAAGTAACTCGCGAGCTGTACTTGTGACAGGGTAGCCCTTTTATATTTCTCATGCGCCTCGGCAGATTGCTGGAATGCTTGTTTTACTATGAGGTCCATTACCTGATCTTCAGTCCATCCATTCACCTGCAGATTATAGTCAAGCAGAAAATTGCATGCTTCTCGCAGGTTCCACTTGTCATAGAATAGCTGCATCTCTGGTGATTTGTGAT
>PLSN01000271.1 GCA_003165135.1 Bacteroidota bacterium | reverse complement strand
GTAGGGGTTTTAGCGCAGGATGCTATAAGCAGCAGTGTAAGTACAGAAAGCACGAAGGTTGCTTTTTTCATCTTGGTTGAGATAATATTTTATTAAAAACGCTCGTAAAACTAATTGATTATTTCAAAACCATTCTCAAAATGAAGCTATCTTTTGATAAGCATCCTGCGGATCGAGACCAAATGGGTGAAAAGTACCACAGGCACGATAAATGACGGAAGCCAGATAAACGGGAAATATAAGAGGCCCACATTGGGCTGATCAAAGGCAAACTGCTGAAAGGCCAAAGGCGCTGACAGGACCGCATTGACCACGATATTCAGCAGAAGGCATAGTGCTATTATATTCCACCAGAGGATAAGCCGTCTGCTGATCGCACCTCTATATATGGCATAAGCGATAAAAGGGGCTGTATTGCCTGATATCAGATCAAAATTTCGTCCGATATAGGTCATCAGCTCAGGCACATAGCGATGCAGGCAAAGCCAGTACAGTGTGATCTCGACAGGTATCCTGACTATGCTCAGCAGGGTGATGGGTACAAGTGGCAGGCTGTCCATAAATACTCTACCTCTGCGAGTGATAAAAAGAAAAATGATGACTAATAATGGTGGGACGATAAGCAATCCAAACCTCGGAGGCATAGAGCGTGTATCGGTATAATAAAAACCCTTGAGTGAAACCACTGATTGAAAAAATAACCATACGATCAAAACGAGTAAAACAATATTAGCACCCGATCTGCTTAAATTTGATTGCCGGATAGCAAACACCAGAAATGCCAAGGTAGCCAGCACTGTACCGATAAATATGATGGGAATATATAAAGGCAGATCCAGCATACTGTTTATTTAAAATGCAAAGTAAACCTTTTAGAATAAAAAAACTCCCGCCCTAATGGACGAGAGTTTCAATGAATCGTTCTTTGAATATTACGCAGCAGTTGTCGCAGTAGCTTGCTTAGCCAGTTGCACGCTGATGACAAGTTTTATGTCTTCACCGAGCATCAAACCACCTGTGTCCGTAGGAGCATTGAATACCATACCAAACTCTCTGCGATTTACTACACCTGATATGTCAAAACCGGCTTTCACATTGCCTTGCATATCCTTGCCTAAGCCTCCGAACTCTACAGCCAATTCCGCTGGTTTGGTCACTCCCTTGATCGTCAGGTTACCTTTCAGAGAGTAATCAGAGCCACTCTTCTTAGTGAAAGATGTAGAAGCAAATGTGATATGCGGGAAAGCAGCCACATCAAAAAAGTCAGCTGCCTTTAGGTGTCCGTCGCGCTGAGGTTGATTGGTATCTATGCTGTCTACATCTATCGAAAAATTGATAGAAGCGCCATCAAAGTCATCAGTAGCAGACTCTGCGCTGCCTTCAAATTTGTTGAATGAACCTGTGACTGTAGAGATCACGAGATGCTTTACTTTAAATTGCACTTCTGAGTGTGCCGGGTCGATTATCCACTTTGCCATTTTTGTTTGATTTTATTTTTGATTAAATTAAATGTTACAACATCAAATGTAAGAACATTTATTCTCATGTCCAAATTAATTCAAATAAATTATTGGTAATTCATAAATGTCGCGTTCAAATCCAGTAATNNCTCCCGATGCTTTCTTATGCATTTGTATATTTGCCAAAATTTATAGAAACACATGGACAAACTGATAGAAAAGTTTCCGGCTCAGATGCTGGAAGCCGTAGAACTGACAAAAGGAATAAAACTCAGCAAAAGAGAACATACTATAAACAATGTACTAGTCTGCGGTCTGGGTGGCTCTGGTATAGCCGGAAATCTGGCATATGACCTCACGGCAGACCAGATCACCGTACCCGTTCTGGTCAANNACTTCGCCAGCGATAATACCCTTCTGATCCTCTGCTCCTATTCCGGCAATACCGAGGAAACCCTGAGCTGCGCGGCCCAGGCAGTCGAAAGAGGCTTGAAACCGGTATGTGTAGCCTCAGGCGGCAAGCTGAAAGAACTTGCTCAGAAACACAACTTCGACTTCATACAAGTACCCGGCGGCGCTCCTCCGAGGACCACTTTGGGCTTTGGGTCAACTATTCTGCTATATATATTGGACCAGTTTGCCCTGATAGACCTAACCGTATCTGAGGAAATAACTGCACTATCGGAGTTTCTGACTGGTGAGCAGGCCGGTATCAAAGCTGATAGCCAGGCACTGGCTAAAGTATTGAAAGACAAAACAGTCATCGTCTATTCGGAAGGCCGCATAGAGAGTGCGATCCTCCGCCTGAAGCAGCAGATCAACGAAAACTCCAAATCAAACTGCTGGATCAATGTTGTCCCCGAGCTCAACCACAATGAACTGGTAGGCTGGAAGTTCAAAAATGATACACTGGCTGCACTTTTCTTCCGTACCGATTTCGAAAATCCACGCAATGTCCTCCGTTTTGACTTTATCCGCCCGGTGGTAGCTGCCAATGTCAGCAATGTACAGGAAGTGAAAGCAAAAGGCCAAACCCTGCTGGAGCAGTACTTCTATCTGATACATTTCGGTGACTGGCTGTCATACTACATGGCCGTCGAGCATAGCGTAGACCCGGTAGAGGTTCATGTCATAGACAAACTGAAGAACCATCTGAGTTCAGTAGCATAAATAAATGCCACCAATAGCAGGTTGAACCAAAAGAACTAGCCCCATAAAGGTCTCACTCTGATTTTATGAAATCTATTTCCAAATTTTAACTGGTCCATGGCTTTCTATTTGTGTATTTTTGCACTTTACTGATTTTGATTAATAATGACCACATGGCAGACAATGAAGATATAGAGAAGACCGGTGAGGACCAGTCTGAGGAGATGGTCGAGCAGCATGCGTTCAGAGTGGACAAAGGCCAGGAGTCTTTCCGTATTGACAAATTCCTTGCTTCCCGCCTCGGCGCCGATATATCCCGTACCCGTATCCAGAACGCCGCCGAAGCGGGCAGTATCCTGGTAAATGGCAAGCCTATCAAGTCCAACTACAAGATCCGCCCGGAGGACCATATCCAGATCATCCTGCCTAAACCGGAGGTGGAGTATTCGCTCCTGCCGGAGAATATACCCCTCGACATCGTATATGAAGATGATGCTGTTTTGGTCATTAATAAGCCACCGGGTTTGGTCTGCCATCCTGGCCTCGGAAACCATAACGGCACGTTGATCAATGCTTTACTATACCACTTCTCGAATTTACCTAAAGGTAAACAGGAGTTCCGCCCAGGCTTGGTCCACCGCATAGACAAGGACACTAGCGGCCTGATGATATTGGCTAAGACCGACTACGCCTTAGTACATTTAGGCAAACAATTCTTTGAACGAACCATCCAGAGAAACTATAAAGCACTGGTCTGGGGTAATGTCGGGGAGGACAAGGGCACGATCGAATGCAATATCGGACGTCATTCGAGGGAAAGAATGCAGTTTGAGGTATTTCCCGAGGGAGATTTT
>PLSN01000189.1 GCA_003165135.1 Bacteroidota bacterium | reverse complement strand
CTCATGCGAGCTCTGGATCAAAAAAGCTGAGATACTCGCTGAGCAGAATAAATGCGAGGAAGCGCTGGAGGCATTGGAAAACGCAGAAAACCTCGAAAAAACTGAGATCGCGATCTACCTGATACGTGCTGATATATTTCTTTCACAGAGTAAACATGATGAGGCACTCGATGTCATCTCTACCGGCCTCATGATAGCTGATGAACCGGATGATGTCTGCGATCTCTATCTGGAGCAGGCGGATATATACGAGGATATGGGTTTCTATATAGAAGTGATGGATGCCCTCAAGGAATGCCTGAAACTGAACCCCGAAAATGATGAGGCACTCAACAGACTTTGGTTTTGCACAGAATTGACTGAGCAGTATGAGGACAGCCGTAAATTTCACAAAGAACTCGTAGATCAGTATCCATATAATCACCTGGCATGGTTCAATTTGGGTCATTCCTATGCAGGCCTCAAAAGATATGATGAGGCAATAGAAGCGTTGGAGTTTGCAGTGGCTATAGATGAAAGTTTTGAGCTGGCATATGAGATGATGGGCGATGTTTATTTTGATAAAAAAGACTACGCCAAAGCACTGGAAGCATATCACGATACGCTGAAAATAGGACGTCCTAATAAAGAAACCCTATGCAAAGCTGCTGAATGTTATTCGCAGCTGAAGGATTACCATAAAGCACGTGTATACTTCCGCAAAGCACTCGCAATAGATCCAAATTACGATGAAGCTTTCTTCCTGATAGGAGAGACCTATCGTGGGGAGGGAAATTTCACCAAAGCTGCTGAGGCCTTCGAGCGCGCTGCCAAGATAAGCCCTGAGAATGTGGACTATCTCAATGCATTGGGCGATGCCTGTATTATGAATGACGAAATAGAAAGCGCCGTTTTGGTATTTGAAAGGGTCATAGCTCTTGACTCAAAGATCAAGCAGCATTATATCAATCTCGCTACAGCACACTATGGTATGGAGAATTTCAGAGAGTGCTTTGATGCGTTGAATAAGGCTGCAGAGCTGTTTGATAACCCTGCGGATATCTTTTACATCAAGTTTGTATTCTACAATCAGATAGGCAATAAAAGTGAAGCATTGGTCAGCCTGCAGAAGGCACTGCTGCTCAATTTTGATGAGCATAAGACCATCTTTGAGATGGATGAGCGCATGCAGCATGATGAAACTATTATTGCTATCATTGAGCAGTTCAGACCGCAGTAATATTAAGTGTAATACAGGAATCAGGGAGTCAGGAAATCCGTCGACAGGNNACGATTTTCTGATTCCCCGTTTTCTTTCTTCCGCCATTAAACCTTTGGGCTAAAATCCTTTCTAAGTAGTATGACTCAGAGAGAAGTTCAACATTTATACCTGCGTGCCGGTTTTGGTGCTCCTATATATGAGATCAATAGGTCTGAAATAGTAGAGAGAAAAAAACTGGTCGATCAGCTTTTTGCTGATAGCGTCCACCCGACACTGATGAATGTGGTCAGGATGCCTACGCAGGAGGAGATGCAAATGGCTATGAACAAAGACAAGACGCCGGAAGAGAAGAAGATGCTCCGGGAATATAAGAAAGACGAAGATAAAAAGCTCAACCTTGCCTGGCTCGATAGGATGATGAATGGTACAGAGATGCTGAATGAAAAAATGACCTTCTTCTGGCATGACCATTTCGCATGCAAGGACGATAACCCTATACACTCACAATCCCTCAACAACACGATCAGAAAATATGCGCTCGGGGATTTCCGTGAGATGCTGGTAGCGGTTTCTAAGGAACCTGCCATGCTTAAGTTTCTCAATAACCAGCAAAACAAAAAGAATGCTCCCAATGAGAATTTTGCACGCGAGGTGATGGAGTTATTTACTCTCGGACGGGGAAATTATTCGGAGGGAGATATAAAAAATGCGGCTCGAGCATTCACCGGCTGGGGTTTTGACCCAATGGAGCAGGCTTTTGTGTTTCGTGACAAGCAGCATGATTATGGAGAGAAAACTTTCCTTGGAAAGACCGGTACATTTAGCGGTGAGGATGTACTGCGTATTATCACTGATCAAAAGCAATGTGCCAATTATATCACTGATAAACTATACCGCTATTTCGTCAACGAAAAAGGCAATAATGACCGTGTGGCAGACCTGGCGGCAGATTTCTATGCCGGTGGATATAATATCGGCTCATTGATGCATAATATATTTTCGGCGGATTGGTTTTATGATGAGGAGAATATCGGCATACGGATCAAATCGCCAATTGAACTGATCGCTTCACTGGGCAGACAGTTTGAGCCTACATTCAGTCAGGATAATGTTTTGATGCTGGTACAGCGCATACTCGGGCAGTTACTTTTCAATCCTCCCAATGTAGCAGGGTGGCCTAATGGACAGGAATGGATCGATAGTTCCAGCCTGATATTCAGGACCAGTCTGGGTAAAAAGCTAATTGACTCTTCCGAGCTCAATATCATGCCCAAACCTGATGATGATAAGAACCCTAATGAGATGCTGAAAAAAGGAAAAGGATTTAACCAGATAGAAGCACACATCAATTGGGACAGGCTGGCCAAAGAATTTTCTGCATCAAGTGACCGGGATATGATAGCAGGTATCAGTACCTATCTTTTGCAAATAGAGATGAATAAAGACGTACGATCTAATATTAACCTGACTGGATTGACACCAGATGAGAAGCTAAAGCATATTTGTTCGGTAGTGACATCGCTGCCGGAGTATCAGTTATGCTGATTGCGCACAGAACCCGTTAAGGGTTTCAAACCCTTAACGGGTTA
>PLSN01000060.1 GCA_003165135.1 Bacteroidota bacterium | reverse complement strand
TATCACCGCCCATGCCTCGGTCATCTCACGGCTCCAATAGATATCATCAAAGACCAGAATAGATTTTTCATTGGCCTTTTCCATGAGCATATTAAAGTATTTCAATGTAGGGGCGTATCTGTGATTGCCATCGATAAAGGCCATGTCAACTGTCTCAATGCCGGACAAAACCTCCGGCAGTTTCTCATCAAAGCTTCCGATGATGGCCTCAATATTGTTAAATTTTAGTTCCCCCCAGTTTTTAACGGCCAGATCTGACAGGCTTTTACTTCCCTCTATAGTGATGATCTTTCCCGCATCGTCAGCACTGGCCATATAGGCTGTGCTAATGCCCAGGCAGGTGCCTAGTTCTATGATAGTACCTGGCGAAAAATACCTGACCAGATTGAAAAGGACTTTGCCATATTTCTCAGGCATAGAGGCCCCGGAGGCCAGTTTTGAGATCGTTTTTTCTTTATTTCCGGGCGTAGCACCCATATCATTTATCGAAATTTTGTCGTAAATTTGGAATAAATGGTCATGGAGTGCTTTGATCTTTTGTAGTTCGTCGGCAGTGCTGCCCTCCAGCACATTCAGGTAAAATTGGTACACAAAAGGGGAGTGTATGTAGTATTTAGTTTGCGCCCTCTGTTGATAACTGAGAAACTCTTTAAGCCTATGTATCGTATCTATCATTTATTTGTATGCGGTTTAAACTTACAGATATTCTTTAGACGAAATCCAAACCATGAGTAAATTTAAAATTACCCTGATAGTATTTATGTGTTTTTTGGCCCTGACCTCATCTGCTCACAGGAGAATGAGGCATGTATACTTTGATGGGATGCTCCGGACAGGCCTTCATTTGGGAGTGCAAGGATCATTAAATAGCACATGGATACTGAACCAGAATAACTATAATACGTTGAATCTTTTTTATATCCCCATCGTCCGTCAGTCAGAGATGGATTATGTTTTTACATGGGGAGGTCAGATAGGTGGCAATATAGGGTATAACTTCGTGAAGCGCTTTGGTATAGAATTTCAGCCTTCGTTCAGCTGGGCAGGTCAGACCTATGATGATAATTTTGTCGGCCCTGTGGCCGCAGTAGCAGGCCCTAACAACACTTTCATCCCTGACCCTAGTGTGGTGGCAAATCCGACAAATCCCAACAATCCTAATCCATATTTCGTCGGGACCTATAAGTATGTCAATGTAAGGCGGGAGGTTAAGTTTAATTATTTGCAATTCCCCATATACGTCAAATACCAGACCCATATAGGTGACATAGCGAATTATTACCTGATGCTGGGGCCTCAGGTCAATTTCAGGGATGGTGGGTCAGAAAATATATGGGTCAATCATTGGCAATACAAATACCCTGGTGAACTCTCTATCGATCAGAAATTCCAAAAGATCGATTATGGCATCACATTAAATACCGGAGTCGATATTTACGCGACAGATTGGATGTATTTTAATGTTGGTCTGGTCACATTTGTCGCAATAAACGATCTGAATGGGGATGCGCTTAAGAATTTGGATTGGTTCTCCAAAAATGATGTCGACTATCAGAAATCACGCAATTTCTACATGGGCCTTCACGCTGGTATACATTTCTATATTACTCCAAAGAAGGATTAATTAATTGCTAGAGATGATATCTGGCCAGAGGCTCGACATCATAATCACAAAATTCATTTCTAAGGAATTTATGATGTGCTACTATAGCGATCATGGCTGCATTGTCAGTACAATATTCAAAACGAGGGATATGCGTCTTCCAGTTATTTACCTTTCCTAATTCCTCAAATCTCTTCCTCAGTTCTGAATTCGCCGATACACCGCCTGCGAGAGCGATCTCATGAATATGGTTTTCGCGGACCGCAAAAGTTAATTTTTTTAAAAGTATGTCAACGATAGTTTTCTGGATAGATGCACAAAGATCGTTAAGGTTGTCTTTGACAAAGTCGGGATTTAGTTTTGTTTGAGCTTGAATGAAGTACAGAATAGAGGTCTTTAGACCACTAAAACTATAATTATATCCTTTGATCTGTGGCTCCGCGAATTTGAAACGGTCAGGATCGCCTGACTGTGCGAGTTTGTCGATCATCGGTCCACCGGGATATGTCAGTCCCAGCAGCTTGGCAGACTTGTCAAAAGCTTCACCGGCAGCGTCATCGAGTGTTTCTCCGATCAGCTCCATGTCTAGTTCGCCCTTCACTAGTATGATCTGAGTGTGCCCACCTGATACTGTGAGACAAATATGCGGGAATGAAGGTGTTTGGTCTATGAAGTTTGCCATGACATGTGCCTGCATGTGGTTGACCTCGATGAGGGGCAGTCCCAATGCCATGCCCAATCCTTTGGCAAAGGATACTCCGACCAGCAAAGAACCGATAAGTCCTGGCCCGCGGGTGAATGCAATCGCATCAAGGTCTTCTTTCTTGATGCCTGACTGACGGATGGCAGTATCGACCGTAATGATGATGTTTTTCATATGCGCGCGAGAGGCCAGTTCGGGTACTACTCCGCCCCACGCCTCATGCACCTTTTGGGAGAAAATGATGTTGGCAAGAATTTTGCCATCTTTGCATATAGCTGCGGAGGTGTCATCGCAGGATGATTCTATGGCTAATATTGTAGGCATCTGGCGGCAAAGAAAGGAAAGATTAAGCATATTAAAAGTTCATAAAGAACTTTTGAGCATATACTTTAGGGGCAGTATAGTTCGTTGAGTGTTACGATGAAAAGGGTTTTCAAAATTGTAGGTATACTATTGCTGTTCATACTATTGTTGAGCGGGAGCATCACGCTGTCGTTAAGAATCCCTTCAGTTCAGAATTATATAGCGCAAAAAGCTGTCAATTATATATCTAATAAGATTGGCACAAAAGTCGAGATCAAAAGCTTTCAGTGGAGCCTTTTCAGAAACCTTGACATAAAAGGATTCTACATGGCGGACAAAAAAGGCGATACAATGATATACGCCGGTACGCTCAATGCAGATATATCTTATTGGAGCCTGCTCAAAAAGGAGTTTAAGATAAAGGGCATATCACTCGAAGATGCCAAAATATATCTCCAAAATGATACATCTGGAAATCTCAACCTAAGTGCATTATTTGCCGATACCAAGAACTCACTGGCCAATAAAGCGAAGCCTGTATCTGATACTACATCTAAATCATTGTCACTACTGATCGAACTCGAAAAACTTACGCTCACAAACACGGACTTTAAATTCGAAGACCTGAAAAAGCATTTGCTGGTCAGTGTATTTCTACCCAGTTGTAAAATCGATGTCAATAAGTTAGCGCTGCAGAATAAACTGATAGACATTCACAATGTATCTATAGACGGTGTCAGGGCAGCTGTGACAGTGGAGGCTAAAGATGAGAA
>PLSN01000170.1 GCA_003165135.1 Bacteroidota bacterium | reverse complement strand
TCATTGGATGCCTGTTCGCCTTGTATCAATTCAGGCAAGGCAAACTCGAGACTGCCGGCAAGGTACTTATAGGTTTTATCATTGTGGTCTTCACGATCCATTCTGTCGTGTCCGACCTTTTCCGGCCGGACCTTTCTATCATGATCACACAGATAGATCATGGCAAAACGATCGCGACAGATATCTTTCATACTGATCCGGCCATCAGATATCGTCTATATGTCACCTTTGTTTGTATCCTGGGCACATTCTTTCTTTTCATTTCCTTTTTCAGGAGTATCCGCCAGCTGGTTTCTTTTACAGTTTTATTCATTGCTATACTCACTCTGCATTTTGTGGTCATACTGCATCAGATCGGAGACAATAGCCAGATGGCCTTTTTTGCTTTTGAACATTATGTCACTGTCTCCGTGGGAGTGATCGCTGCCACACTGATTAGCGGCCTGCTGATCACACTGATCGAGACCCTCTATACTCAGGCCCTGAAGCAAGGAGAAGTGATACGCCGGCAGAATGAAGAACTACAGGAGACCGTAAATGAACAAACGCGGTTTTTGGTCTCGAGCAATGAAAGCCTCAAGGAATTCGCCTATCTCACATCACATGACCTTCGCGAACCGCTGAGAAGTATATCCGGCTTTATTACGCTCATAGCTAAGCAATGCGACTCGATCGAGATGCCTGATGAAAAAAGAAAAGAAGTACACGAATACTTTGACTATGTACATAATGGTGTCAGGCAAATGGAAGAACTCATAACTGATATCAAAGAGTTTTCTGCGATCAACGTTCTCGAAAAGAATTTTTCCAAAGTATCGATGAGCGAACTGATCCGCCAGGTATGCGATACGCTCGAATCGGAAATCCAAAAATCGCAGGCTATAATCAATATCTCAATAAACATGCCGGAGATCAATGGCGACAGGACATTGCTATATTCTCTTCTGCAGCACCTGATCTCGAATGCTATCAAATATCATAAACCCGATGTACCGCCGGTGATAGATATATCCTATGCCCATACCGAAAAAGGACATGTATTTGCGATCAAAGACAATGGCTTAGGAATACCAGAAGAGTATCGCGACCGAATTTTCCTTGCATTCAAGAGGCTGCATGGCAAAGACGGCCCATATTCAGGCACCGGTATGGGCCTGGCCATTTGCAAAAAAGCAGTGGAGATACATGGAGGCGATATATGGCTGGAGAGTATAGAGGGTACAGGCAGTACCTTTTATTTCAGCCTGAAAGAGGAATGAAGTTATTTCGGATTGCGGATTTTTGATTTCGGTAAATTTAAGGTGTAGTCATTTTCGATATAATTATCGGTTTAGAATACTACTTAGCCGCAATCAAAAATCCGCAATCCGAAATCAATTGTCCTCTTCAGGATTAACGTATTCTTTCTTCTTCTTTTTAGGGCTCTTTTCAGCATCCTGCTTTGACTTGGTCACGTTAAACCGCATGCCGATATGGAGGCCAAGAAAAAACATGTATCCTTTTTCATTAGGGTCTGCTATTGCCTTGATGGGAGCTACGGTAAAATTTGGTGTAGCTACCACACTATACGGGCCGAAGTAATATTCGACATTCAACTCCCCTCCAAACTTGAACCGGTTTGCATTGAGGGCGCTGAAATCATAAGGTGCTATATCCTGGCCAGCAACCCCATGAAAATAACCAAACACTATATCAGGGACCAGTCTCAGATTTTTATGATTGTCAAATACGATATACTCAATGAGCAGGTTATGACAGAAAAAATACTGTGTGATCGTGGGGTCATAGACAGAAGTGTCACCATATGCCCCTGTTGCATCATAAACTTTGACCTTATATGATGTAGTTAATATACGTTCGAACTCAAATTGATATCCCACCCGAAATTTTTTTGTACCATATATTAGTTCAACAAGTGCCGGAATCGAAGGGCCTGTGGAGACGATCTTGGTATATCCCCCGTTCGTGTTGAGAGTCGTAGGAAGATTGGCAGATGATGAATTGAATTGATAGAAACAGCCATCTATGCCGCCTTTGACACCGATGATGAACTGCCCCTGTCCGAATGAGCTATGACAAGCAATAAATAAGCAAAATATGGCTATTGCTTTTCTCATTTGAAGGTAAATTTTGCTCTCATTCATATCATTATTCCTATTGTGTGTACGGCAAATCTGATTCAACCCCTAAACCCCCTAAAGGGGGCTTTAACAGCCAGCGCACTACTTGTATTTAAGCCTCCTTTAGGGGGTTTGGGGGTAAGCGCATTGAGCATAATGTCAGATTTGCAATATCATTATTCCGGCTTATAGCATACAAAAGTAGGGATTTCATAGTACATTCGCTACGCAAAAATCAAGACGTGAAAATAACCGACCACATTAAAAACGCTAAAGGCAAGACGCTATTCTCGATAGAAGTGCTGCCTCCGCAAAAAGGAAAAACCATCGATGACCTCCAGCATGTCATAGAGCCGCTGATGGAGTTCAAGCCGCCATTCATAGACGTGACCTATCACAAAGAAGAGGTCATGTACAAGAAGCGTCCCGATGGACTGATCGAGGAGGTGCCCCTGCGCAAACGCCCTGGTACGGTCGGGATATGCGCTGCCCTCAAGGGAAAATTTAACGTCGACACTGTGCCGCATCTCGTATGTGGTGGCTTCACTAAGGAAGAAACTGAAGACGCACTATTTACACTCTACTATCTCGGCATTCACAATCTGCTTCTGCTCAAAGGCGACCCTGACAAGGGCCCTAAAAAGCTTGAAGCTATCGCCAAGTCTGAATATCAGCAGACCAAAGACCTCGTAGCACAGGTAGCGCTGATGAACAAAGGCAAGTTCCTGCACGAGGAAACTGAGAATGAACTCAAGACCGACTTCTGCATAGGTGTGGCTGCCTATCCGGAGAAACACTTCGAAGCGCCTAACCTCGCTACTGACCTCAAACGCCTCAAAGAAAAAGTCGATGCCGGTGCGGACTATATCGTGACCCAGTTTTTCTTTGACAATAAGTACTTTTTTGATTTTGAGAAGAAATGCCGCGATATGGGCATCACCATCCCTATCATTCCGGGCTTGAAACCTATCTACCGCAAGGCGCAGATGAAAGTGCTGCCGTCTTTATTTCATGTCAACCTGCCCGAAGCACTCACCGACGAACTCGAAAAAGCCAAAGACGACAAGCAGGCGCGTGAGATCGGCGTGAAGTGGTGCATCGAGCAGTCCAAAGAACTAAAGGCAGCCGGTGTGCCCGTACTCCACTACTATACCATGAGCCGCAGCAGTGAGACGATAGAGATAGCGAAAGCTGTTTTTTGAGGAATGTGCTAATGTGGTGAATATGCCAATGTGCCAATGAAATGCACTAGATTTGCATTGTCTCAGTACTCAATACTAAATACTCACTACTATGTCAAACTGGAAAGAAGAAAACAACGCACTGCATCGCAGCTTTGAGTTCAAGGATTTCTCAGAGGCATTTGCTTTTATGACCCGTGTCGCACTCGCAGCTGAGAAGATGGACCACCATCCTGAGTGGAGCAATGTATGGAACAAGGTCCACATCAAACTCAATACCCACAGTGCAGGCGATATCGTGACCGAAAAAGATCATAAGCTGGCTAAGATCATAGATAAGCTGGTTTAGTTTTTCAGGTCCCAACGTCATTTTTGCCAGTGGTTGGCATCCCTGCCATACCACATCTATAGTCGGGGTGGACGCAACCAAGGGCGAAGCACTTTTTATTTCAACGGAGTACAGACAGGCTCCAGTATTGAGGTGTGTAATGTTTTGGGTGAAGTGGTCTATAGCGGTCAGGCAAACGCCGACATCTATCCTGTGAGTCTGACTGGACAAGCCAAGGGAATTTATTTCTACAAGGTCAGCAATGCTGCCGCCACTATCCAGCAGGGTAAGATGGTTTTGGAGTAATGCCTCACATGTCCCGATCATTTTTCTGATATCAGTTTCCTTGTACGTCTTGGTAGATATTGCTATATTTGTATTAATAAACTTATTAAAGCAAATTAAATATCAATTATGCATAAAATAATTTACGAATATCAATTTTTATTATGCTTAATGAATATCTCATCAGTATTTTAGTGTTTTGACACTAGTGGCACCCATACTGCTAAATATGGATTATTTATATGTATAAGTGAGTTTTTAACATCGCTGTGTTCAACTAATAAGTGCAAAAGAAAGGTTGATGGGTTATTTGATAAGGTGAAAGATAATTGAATTTCTAACAGGTCTATTATTGATCAGAGATTTTATGTTTTGAACATTTTCATAGGTCAACAGTCGAAAGTCAGTCTTCTTAGGCAAAAAGTGTCTTATGAGCCCGATCCTGTTTTCTACAGGCTTAGTTCAAGCTATAAGTGCAAGGAAAACGGTTGATTTATAATCCCTTTGGGGGTTTGAGGGCTTTGCATTAATTTTGTGCTCCCAAATGGAAAAGATCATGAAACCATTCAGGACATTGCTGTATTATAAGTACGTCAATATACCGGATGCAGCCACTTTTACGGAGCAGCACACAGAGTTCTGCCAGCGCCTCGGCCTGGTGGGCAGGATCATCATAGCCGATGAGGGCCTGAATGGTACTGTGTCGGGTACTGTGGTGCAGTGCCAGAAGTATATGGACATGCTCAATAACCATCCGCTGTTCGGCGGTATTGATTTCAAAATAGATGATGTGGATGAGCCGTCTTTCTTTGCGCTACATGTGCGCTACAAAGGTGAGATCGTCAACTCAGGCTCTGCGCATCTGGACATAGACCCAACTACCCGCACAGGCATACATCTGGAGCCGAAAGAGTTCGCTGAGATGATGCATCAGGACGATGTGGTGGTGCTCGATGTACGTTCTAACTATGAGAGTGGCCTCGGCCGCTTCAAGGGCGCTATAGCAGCAGACATTGACAACTTCCGCGACTTTCCGGACTATATCAAAAACCTCGAACAGTACAAAGACAAAAAAGTCATGACCTACTGCACCGGCGGTATCAAATGCGAGAAGGCGAGTGCGCTGCTGCTTGAAGCGGGTTTCAAGAACGTATACCAGCTTCACGGCGGCATAGTGAAATATGGCAAGGAGATGCAGGGAAAGGATTTCGAAGGGAACTGTTATGTCTTTGACAAGCGGGTATCAGTGCCAGTCAACACTGTCAACCCCACTATCATATCTAAATGCCGTATCTGCGGCACTGCATCCACTCACATGGTCAACTGCGCCAATGCAGAGTGTAATGAGCACTTCGTTCTCTGCGAGGAATGCGGCACGAAGATGAAAGGATGCTGCTCTGAGGCATGTATGTCATCGTCCGCCATACGCGAGTATGATGGGACTGGGTATTACTCTAAGTATTAGATTTTATTTACTTAACTTTAGGAAAACAAAAAGTATGAAAGGGATAAGCTATATCACTGACGGTCACAATAAAAAAAAGGCAGTTGTTATTGATCTGAAAACGATCGAAAACAATCAGGATGCAATAGAAGACCTGCTGGATATAATAGTGGCCGAATCAAGAAAGGATGAGCCCACTGTCAGTTGGGATGACATGAAAAAGAAATTGCATAAAAAGGGAAAGCTTTAAGTGCTATGGCAAAATATAGTATTGTAGTTTCCCGAAAAGTAGAAAAGGAAATAATTAAACTACCTGGCCATATTGTCAAAAACATAGGAAAGGCGATAGATAAACTGGCCGAAGATCCTCGTCCGTCAGGAAGTAAAAAGCTACAAGGCACAGATTAAAATCTATGGCGAGTCCGTGTAGGGGACTATAGGATCATTTATAGCATCGAAGATGTTTTGAAAATAATCGAGATCAAAAGAGTTCGCCATAGGCGAGACGTATATTTGTGATTATTTTTTGGGCAAAGCCTTATACACGATCTTCTGCAGGTCGGTGCGGATATTCATCTTGACCAGTTTTGGATTTTCCGCATCGGGATAGACGCGATTGGAGAGGAAGATGAACGTGAGATTATTGTCAGGGTCGCTCCACACACTCGTACCCGTGAAACCCGTATGACCAAAGACGCTTAGCGGAACTTTATTATAAGTTGGGCTTTGCTTCTGAGGGTCTGGCTCGGGTTTATCAAAGCCCAGTCCTCTGCGAGACTTCTGTGTGGCACGACCTGTAAACAAAGCGACGGTCTCTGCTGAGAGGATGCGCTTGCCATTGTACTCTCCTTTGTTGAGCAGCATCTGCATCAGCTGCGCGAGGTCCATAGCATCACTGAATACGCCTGCATGTCCCGCTACACCGCCATACATAGCGCTGCCCGGATCATGCACATAGCCCTGTACGAGCTCTTTGCGGAATATAGTATCCCGCTCAGTCGGCACGATACGGCTCTTGTCAAACCTATCCAGCGGCTTGTATCCTATACGTGTCAGGCCCATCGGATGATATATCTGTTCATTGACATATTGATCGAGTTTCTGGCCGGAGACCTGCTCGATTATCTTCTGCATGATGTAGAAATCTATATCGCTGTAGACATATCCGGGATCAGGTTTGACCGGACTGTGTGACATCATATGCCACATGGTATCTGGGTAGTCCTTTCGGATACACATACTATCGCAGACCCTGACACAGAATGTATCATTACTATTGGCGCGATAGTAGCAGACATATTTATTGGTATCAATGGTCGGCACATAGAATGGAATAAATGGCCTCAGTCCCGCCTGATGCGTCATGACATCTGAGATCTTGAGGTTCTTGATCGTTGCACTGTCATCGAGCATCAGGTAGTCCCCGACAGTTTTATTGAGGTCTATCTTTTTCTCGTCATAGAGCTTCATCACTGCTAGTGTGGTAGCGGCTATTTTAGATATTGAGGCGAGATCATAGATATCTGTGGTGTGAACTTTATCTCTTGAGTCTTCATATATCTTGCTGCCATAAGCCTTGTCCCATATTACTTTGCCGTCTTTAGCCACGAGTATCTGACAGCCCGGATAAGCGTGTGCTATCATGCCATTCAGCACTATGTCATCCATTTCGCGCAGGTCCTCAGACTTCATTTTGACCTCTTCAGGTGTGGATAGCTTCAGTCTCAGGATCTGATCAGTTATGACACCTTTTCCGGCTTTATATTTCTGTGATGCGGTGACAGGCAGTTTGCCCAGTGCGGGTAGCGCACCAAAAAGGATATTAGCCGCCGCGACATTGGTTACTTCATTATCTTCATACGCGACGATCACATTTTTTACTGAGTCGAAATATTTCAAACTATATGGCGAGCCAAAGATCACCAGTATAACTTGTGTCTTCTGAGACAGTTTCTGGATAAAATCGATGGAGTTGCTATTGATGCCGAACTGTGTGGAAGGTAATCTACTCATGCCATGCAGATCGACTATCACCCGTTCGTATGTGGAGACTGTATCGAATAAAGGCAGCAGCGTGTCATTACTTTCATTGGGTGCATTAAAGAGGTCCATCTCTGCAAATTCAAATGCACTCTTCTGAAAATCGGTCATGCCTTTATGATCGATCGAAATGCAGGCTGTTTTCTTTTGCCCTAAGTCTTTTAATGGTATCAGGTTTTCTTCATTCGAAGCGATAGTGATCGCATGTTCATATAGTACTCGTCTCAGCGCCTGTGCGGAGTCGCCATTGATGTCATAGGTGAGGTTTTCTGCATCGATTGATTTCCATTGGCGCAGGCCGAGCATATACTTATATGCCAAAACCTTTTTGACATGTGCTTCAAGCGCCGAATCTGTCAGCGTAGTATCTTCCCATGCGCAGAGTATCTTAGCCTGCCCGCTCTCCGGGTCTTCTGAATATTCAAGTATATCGGTGCCCGCCATGAAGGCAATACTATCGACTGTTCCTTTTTCATAGAGACTTGTCACACCTTTCATATTGAGCGCATCAGAAAACACCAAACCCTGAAAACCCATTTGCGTTTTGAGAAGGTCGGTGACGACTTTCTTCGATAGAGATGTTGTGATATTCGGAGTGGTGTCCAGCGCAGGAATATTGAGGTGTGCCACCATCATACTACCGACGCCATTTGCTATCATTACTTTGAAAGGATAAAATTCAAAGTTTTCCAACTGATCTAAAGTTTTCAGCACGGTAGGCAGTGTCTTATGTGAATCCTTGTCTGTATCACCGTGCCCTGGGAAATGCTTGGCGCAGGCCAGTATGCCCATCGACTGAAGACCATCGGCATACTCTACACCTTTGACCGCTACTTTCATTTTGTCTTCGCCAAAAGAGCGGTCATTGATCACAGGGTTTTGCGGGTTGCTATTGATATCTACCACCGGTGCGAAGTCCACATTGATGCCTATACGTTTGCATTCGCGGCCTATCTCGATGCCCATCTGCCTGATGAGCATATTGTCGCTCACAGCCCCCAATGTGAGCTGATGGGGAAAAACCGGCACTGAGTCCAGGCGCATTCCCAGGCCCCACTCCGCATCAAGGCCTATCATCAGAGGTATATTCGCTTCGGCCTGCAGTCTATTGGTCCAGTAGGCGTGATTCGTCGGATGACCTTTGAAAAATATGATGCCGCCTGCTCTGTTGGCTTTGACCAGTTCTTCGATCTTGAGCATCTCATTCAGCGNNTTCAGCGAGTCGATATGTGCTGCCAGCATATAGCACTGCGCAATGCGCTCCTCCAGGCTCAGGCTATCATAGGTTTTGTTGACCCAGTCCACACAGGCTTTATCATCCTGCCAATGATAGAAACGATTATCCTGCTGGCCATATGACCTGCCGATCATCGCGAGTATCAATAATATCGAACTTAACTTTCTCATCCTGTCAGCTAAACAACGAAATACTATTCATGCTTAGTACTTGAAAGCCAAATGGTTTTCTACAGCGGTCGTGGGGATGGACAAAATTCAATGCAGAGAGGGGACGAAGGACGGGTGACGAGTGTCGAGGTGGTTACGTCCCTCGTCTTTCGTCCCTTTTACTCAATTCACCGATACCTTCACTGCATAGCTGCCGGTATTGGCTGCATTATAGACCGATTCAAAGATAGAGATGTATATAATACCTGTGGCGTTGGACTTGCCGGAGTAATTATCTCCTGCTTTCATCATCGGGCCATTCTCCCCTATCTTAAAAACCAGACTGCCATAAGATGGCTCCATTGACTTAGGCCCCGGAGTGCCGTTCACTCCACCGTCTGGCGTATAGGCATTATTTGACAGACTGGCTATATTGACCTGTCCGGATGCGATGATCTTGATAAGCTGGTCCTTTCTGACGAGTATACCGGTATTGGCCCAGCCGCCATTGGGATTGCCTGCGATATTCTGATTGGCAAAGAGCTTGAAATTGCCAATGCCCGCATTGTCCACCTCCTTAAATATCACTCCTATTGAACTTATCTTCGCCCTATTTACACTTATCCTGCCATAGTCTGCCTCAAGGGTGAGTGATTCAAATTCGTACGAACCCTCAATGGAAGTGGCGCCGTTTGTTTGCAACACATCTTTGGTCCTGAAAGCCTTCGAAATATTATGACGGGAGAGCATGACATCATAGGCCAACTCTACAGATATATCACTGCCTTCCTTTTTCTTGTATGCCGGCGACTCCATATATTCTTTGACGTATGGTATAGCGCCTACTTCCATCTTTATGAGCTTATCAAAATCTACTGAGGCATCGCTCAGTGAGCCGTTCTGGATGGTGTTGAGATAGTCCATTACCTGAGTCTTATCCACGCCAAAAGTATTAATACCAAGGGTCACACTGGCTACTTCCTTGATAGGAAATGCAAGGTCGCCATAACTTGTTTTGAACGTGATAGAACTGACATCTGCTATGCCTGTGATGATATCGCCGTTGCGCATTTTCAGCGTGAATACGGGACGTTCATTCTGCGCCATTGCAACTGCCCATCCTTGAACGAGTGCCAACAATAAAAACAGCCTGATAATCTTTTTCATAATATCTGTTTAATAAGAATTCAGAAGGCAAAATACATTAATTGCTTCAATTTATCAGATAATAGGCTATCATCTCTGCAGAATCATTATGGACCAAAAAAGTGTCTTTGCCGACCATTAAACCATATGGGTCTAAGGTCTATTTGGCGCTTTGTAGCTTATTCTGAAGCCAGTACTGAATGTTTAACACTTCCTTTTCGATCTTTATTTTCCCTTCATTTATATCGTTTAAAAAAGCATTCAATTCAGCTTTTGATTTTCCGGACTCGACAGCAACACTGATGCGAAGCATCCATTTGAGATACAGGTTTGATTTTTCTGCCTGTATTCCTTTTCTTTTTATCCATTTTCTGACCGATGATACCAGATAGGGGATCAGAGCATAATTTTTCAGGTCATATTGTACCATTAGTTCGAGAAGCATGGCATTCAGTTGGATATCCAGCCTGGCTTTATTATTGCCTTTCAATATTTCACGGAGCGGAACTATCGCTTTATCTGCCTTTGCGGTATAAAGCAAAGAAGCCGCATATACATATAGTAAAGCAATTCTGGTATGTCCTCTGTGAAAATTCGATCCGGGATCCAATATTGCTTCTGCCGTTTCTGCACATTCACTATAGCGGAACAGGTTATTAAGCACGATCAGCTTCTGCCCCTCTGCATGACTTTTTAGCTGGCTCATCATCCTCTCATTGATCGGCAATTGATCTGTATCCATGATCGAGATTGCTTTGTTTATCATTTTCAAGCCGAGCTCCATTTGATCTGCAGGCATACAGTCTGCAGCTATCATATAGCTCCTGATATAGCCTTCCGGCATTATCTGTCTGAGTACAGGATTTTCCTCATATATTTTATTGGCCATAGTGGTATAAAATGCAGAAGACTCTCCTATCCCCTCTACTGCCACTGCTATTTGACCTTTCATATTATACCATCCGACTTTTGCCTGAAGGCTCTTCAGATCCTCCGGTTTCTTTTTCATTACAGGTCGATTGTCGATTTCTGCCCGGCTTTTTTTATCATGACTATAAACCATATAAGATCTCATTTCATTATATATGCTTTTGATCTCCATCAGGTCATTCAGCCCCTCGATTTGTGTCCGGAATAATTCCCGCGAATTTAATCGCGGTGAAGGATCTTCAATATTTCGCACCAAGGTCTGCCTGAGCAAAAAAGCATCTATAAAAACGCCAAATTGTTCATATAGAATTGTCTTTTCATACATCTTATCCAGTTGGGAGAGGGCATAGTTTACCATTCCCCGGCGTTTTAGCATTTCCGCCTCCAGATAGCGGTGAGCCAATGCCATCAATGGATTGACATCCTGCTCGAAATTTCTAAGCGCCCGCAACAATACCTGCTGCAAGTAATCTTTGTCATCTGCCAGTTTCTTTGCTGTTGTCTTCAGCTTTTTGCTTATCAGGGCAGCATCGTAGGTGGGTTCCTTCTCCAGTATTTCATAGAGTTTCAGGTAGCTTTTTTGCCCGGGCTGCAGATTGGCATATAGTTTGAAATACCTCTTTTCATTTGGGCTGAGCGATTGGACCAGATCCAGCAGATAGTCCTGTTTGCGCATAGGGGCTTTTTATTTTATACAAATAGAATAAAGAATTCTTAATATATAACATATGCCCAAATAGGCTCTTCACTGATCTTGGTTAAATTGATTTCCGAAAAGCTCGTTTTTACTACTTCTAACTGAAATACAGGAATTAACGGCTTTCCGATATTAAGCTGAAAAATGGTGTTCTTTCCTTCAATGTTAATATGAGCAAGGCCTATACCAAAGCTCAATAAAACGAGGTATCTTTATACATATGAAAATCGTAGCATGACAAAAAAGTCTTTTTCGTTCATCATCCTTGTACTTGTAGCAAACCTTGCCATTGGCGGCAGCCAATCTCCGGGTGGAAGTGGCAACGCCCCTTTCAAAAGCAATACATGCCATACTGACTTTGGTAGTTATCCTGTCAGTGATGCCAGCAGCACTGAGGTGGTAGCTGATTTCGCCCGCGCACATATCTCCAATCTGCAAAACAAGCAGACCGCTATTCAGCTCACGTTCACACAGACCAGCCCCGGTGGCTATCATTATACTTTCTGCCAGACCTATGCAGGCATACCTGTATTCGCCTCCGATGTCACGATTAATGTGAGCCGAAAGAACATGGTCTATTCGATCTTTGATGACTCGTATGATATATCCGGATGGAATGTCAACACAGCCGACTTCAACTATCAAGATGTCGGAGTATATCAAGCATACTTGAAACAATACTTCCCGGCAGGTGCCACCGCAACTGCCAGACAAGTTGTTGCTTTTGAAATCACACAAAATGTACCTCTACTCTGCTACGAGGTCACCCTCCGGGATGGCAAGGGTCACTTGCGCTGCGTACTTGTAGCGCACGACCACATCGTCTATGACCGCGATGGCATGATGTACCATCAACGCGCCGCCCCTATGTTCGCAGACTCTACAGTGACGGGCAAGGTCAATAACCCCGACCCGCTCACTACGGCAGGTGTGGTCTATTATGCCCCATATATGGGTCAGGATTCCGCCTATCAGAATTTCAATGACTCATGCACCGTGCAGCTCGATACACAGCGTGTGCTGAAATCCTTCACAGCAGACTTCGTCAATGATACCTTTTACCTCAACAGCCACTATATAACGCTGGCCAATCCTGAGAATATGGGCTACACTCCTGTCACATCGACTACCCCGGGTTTCTTTTACGAGCGCTGTGATGAAGGCTTCGAAGATGTACAGGTATTCTATCATCTCAATACGATCAGGAGCTATATACATGGTCTGGGCTTCAACTCTGCTGATACCCCGATCACAGCAGATCCGCATTTCTATACCGCTGATGAATCTTTCTTTGAGACACCCGACCGTGTCTGCTATGGCACCGGTGGTGTGCCTGATGCGCAGGATGCCGATGTGGTCATACATGAATATACACACTTCATATCCTGGAACTCCAACCACTCCAATGGCAACGGCTCCAGCCTGCAAAGAAACGGTATCGATGAAGGTTCCGGCGACTATGATGCAGCATCCTACTCTGCTAGCATAGATACTTCGCACTGGTATTGGGTCTTCAACTGGGACGGTCATAATGAATATTGGGATGGCAGATGGGTGAACAATATGACCGTGTACCCCAACCTACCGAACGACCCCGGTGTGATAGGCATCTGGAAATACGCCGAGATATGGTCTGCCTCTATGATGCAGATATGGTGGGAGCTTGGCCGGCCTACGGGTGACAGTATGTTTTTTCAGGCGCTGTATGGCCTCGGCTCAAACATCACCCTGCTCGATGCCGCACAGCAATACATCAAAGCTGACAGCATCCTCTTTGACGGGAGGTATCATTGTATCGTCACCAATGTTTTTAACCAGCATGGCCTCGCCTATGACTCTACCTGTACGGGTGAATACCCACTGGGCACGGCAGACATTAGCTCTCTGCAAAATTATATCCGCCTGCTCACATATCCTGATGGATTCAAAGCAGTGACCCCATCTAATGTACCGGCAGATATCACGCTCTATGATATATCGGGGCGGCAGCTTGCCACCTATCAAAATGTAACTACTGAAATAAAACCCGATCTGCCAGCCGGTGTCTATATCATACGAGTGTCGGCACAAGGCTATCAGCAAGGATTTAAGTGGGTGAATCTGAGGTAACGTTTTTTAACCTATAAAATTAACAATCCCCATGAGCCATTTACGAAACCTTCTTTTCTTATCAATTTTTCTTCCCTTCTCAACAGTGTCCAACGCTCAATCCATATCTATGAAAGACATGGAGAAAGATTTGATAAAGGTCTACAATAAAATATTCCCTTTCTATTATGGAGATCCGGATTCGCTTGAATATTATAGCTCTCTTTTTACCACTAAAATAACCAACTATATTAAAGACAATCCCTCCACTTTGGATTATCCATTCCAATCTCTCATAGATAGCAATTGTTGTTGGATCACAACATCTAAAGATGGCTCTTTTAGAATATATAGTTGGGATATGCTAACTGGTGGGACAATGCATTTTTTCAATAGTATTTATCAATGGAAATCCAATGGAAAGGTTTTTATATATACTCCTACATTTGGAGAAGATGGTTTTCCTTCAACTGGTTTTTATACAGAAATATTTACTCTCCATGCAAATAACAAAACTTATTATTTAACCATTAATAACGGAAGTGAATCGTCCACTGTTGCATATCAGGGCATTGATATTATTAGTCTTGAAAACGGATCATTCAATGATACAATCCAATTAATAAAAACAAAAGAGGGGTTTACAAATTCTATTCTTTTGGAGTGTGATATAAATAAATATAATGGCTCTGAGAGGCCGGTCAAGCTGATAAAATATGACGAGAACAAAAAAATCATTTACATTCCAATAATTTTTGAAGATGGCACCGTTACTGATAGATATATTTTATATCAGTTCACCGGAGAATACTTCGAACATATATTGACACAAAAATCACCTTCAGATAAACCCAATAATTAAAACTCGTTCTTTGTCATACCTAAACTAACAACCGTTAGCAAAAGCTTTAGGCCAGATTACTTTCTTTGAGTTTTTCTGTTTGTTCGGCTACTGCTAGTGCCTCCATCATTTCGGCTATATCTCCATTTATAAAGGCTTCGAGATTATAGATGGACATATTGATGCGGTGGTCGGTCACGCGGCCCTGGGGGTAGTTGTAGGTGCGTATCTTGGCAGAGCGGTCGCCTGTGCTCACGAGAGTCTTGCGGCGTGCAGCGATAGCGTCCTCATGCTTGCGCACTGCAGCCTCGTAGATTCGGGTCTTGAGCATGGTCATCGCCATATCGCGGTTCTTATGCTGTGAGCGCTCTGCCTGACACTCGACTACAGTATTGGTCGGGATGTGAACGAGACGGACGGCAGACTCGGTCCTGTTGACGTGCTGTCCACCCGCACCCGATGCGCGAAAGACATCCATGCGTATATCGGCGGGATTGATGTACACATCCACTTCTTCAGCCTCCGGCAAAACCGCTACTGAGGCGGCTGATGTGTGCACACGGCCTTTGTTCTCAGTCTCAGGTATACGCTGTACACGATGCACCCCTGATTCGAATTTCAGTTTCCCGTAGACGTTTTCGCCTTTGATCTCAAGCACGACTTCTTTGAATCCTCCTGCTGCGCTGTCATTGGCATTGGCTATGCTCACTGACCAGCCGACACTCTCGCAGTAGCGGGTATACATGCGCATCAGGTCGCCGGCGAAGATAGCCGCCTCATCACCACCCGTACCTCCGCGGATCTCAAGCAACACATTGCGGTCGTCTTCGGGGTCTTTAGGCACAAGAAGAGACTTTAATTCTGTCTCGTACTTTGTCGTTTCTGCTTCGAGCAGTTGCAGCTCACTCTTTGCCATATCGCGAAACTCTTCATCTTTCTCGGTCTCGAGGATGTGCTTGTTGTTATCAATATTAGAGAGCACGAGTTTGTAGCGGTCGTATACGGCGACGATATTTTCCAGCTCTTTGTATTCCTTATTGAGCTGGGTGAAACGTTTCATATCAGAGACCGTCGCCGGGTCTGAGAGCGCTTTTCCTATTTCTATATATTTACCTCTTAGGTTTTCTATCTGATCGAACATTGTGAGAAGGGACGAAGGTCGGGTGACGAAGGACGTTTACCCTTTACTTCAATTTTTTTGTGGCGAAAATAATGAAAAGATCAATCAAAACCCGTAAAGGGTTTGAAACCCTTTACGGGCTGAGAAGCGCATACAGCGCTAATACTTGTAGAAATCTATCCTGTCGTTTTTGAGGATAGCAATGCGCTGCTTATCTATCACAGCCTGTATCGTGCCTGTAGTATCGGGCAGGGTTACCATTTTGGCATCGAAGGTCACAGGGTTATAGGTTCTTAGTTTATTGTCCTGATAGTAGACGATCTGCTCCTGCAGGATGTGAAATTTTTGTAGCCCCAGAATAGGAATGGTCTTATAATACGCCCCAAAATTGTCAAAGACCAGTATCCCGACAGCCGTGTCATTGACAAATACCTGACCGTTTTTTTCGATTATGAAATTAGGGTAAATGACTTTATCGATCAGCTGATTGACCGGCTGGCTTTGAAGTTGTACGTTACCTGTGATGTCAATTTTCTTTAACCGGAAATCTGCGGCGTCATAAAACCAAAGATAACCGTCAGCTGATGAGCCCACCGCTGTGACATTCGTATAGCCGAGATCAAAAAAATTATAAGAAACCAAAAATGTCAAAAATTTATCCAGCACGACCGCTTTCATAAAGTCGGGATAATAAACGATCAGCTTAAAAGGATTGCTCACATCTATACTGCCGATCTTGCCGTTGTGGACCTCTTCAAATCGCACTTGATAGTTTCCATCTCTGTCGAACTTTAGTATCTGGTTGTCACTCGCCACATAGAAGTTCCCGAAATTATCTACACTCACGGCATTAGCCCTGACGGCATAGCTGTCTATGAAGGCATAATTATTTTTAACGACGCCCTGGCCCTGACCATTAACGAATAATGAACAGTGAATAATGAACAATGTAAATACAGCTTTGAGTAACACTTTCATTTTATTTCCCATTGTAGTATTTCAATGCCAGTTTCGAGCCGTCCCACACCGCATAGCTATTATAGTCCAGCCAGTCTCCGAGATTGATATACCTGACTTCGTCTCTGATCTGAATATCCAGAGGCAGGTGCCTGTGCCCAAAGATAAAATAATCATATGGCTTTCTTTCGAGAAGCCGTTTACTATATTGCACCAGCCACTCCCGGTCCTCTCCGAGAAATTTCTCTAACTCATGACTCCCCGTATTGCTATATCTGCTGCGATATGAAAGATAAGCTGCTAGGCGGATACCCAGATCGGGATGTATCCAGCGAAATAACCATTGACAAACAGGATTGGTGAAAACCTTTTTGATGAATTTATATCCGTGGTCTTTCGGGCCCAAGCCATCACCATGCCCGATGAAAAATAACTTGCCGTCAAAGGTCCGCTCCGTAGGTTCAGTATAAATTTTGGCTCCAAGTTCTTTATCAAAATAATCATCAAACCAGAGGTCGTGATTGCCGGTAAAAATGTGAAGCTTTATTCCCCTGTCGCTGAGTTCGGCGAGTTTGCCAAGCAGCCGGACGTATCCCTTCGGCACTACGGTTTTGTAATCATGCCAAAAATCGAAGGTGTCGCCTACGAGATATATCTCTGCCGCATCTGCGCTCACCATATCGAGCCACTGCACGAATAGCTTCTCACGCTTGAGACTGGTCTTATAGTCAGGTGTCCCAAGGTGCAGGTCTGAGGCGAAATATATTTTCTTTCCGGTGGTCATCTGCTGCTAATGTAAAGAGATTTATATCAGCAGAGAAACGTTTAATGTGACCGTATCAATCTTTCACTATCGTTTCTTCCTTCTTGTCAAACTTATCTCTGAACCACTGGCGTGTGTTATACCCCAGTATATACATAGATGGCACGACCAGCAGCGTGAGGAATGTCGCCCCGATCAAACCGAATATCATGGTCCATGCCAGCGGCCCCCAGAAGGCTACGTTGTCACCGCCGAGATAAACGTGAGGATTGAACTCTGAGAATAATTTTTCAAAATCTATGTTCAGCCCTATGGCCAGTGGTATCAATCCCAATACTGCCGACATGGCAGTGAGAATGACCGGGGTCATACGGATAGCGCCACCTTCTACTACAGCATCCTTAACGGTATAGCCACGCTGACGTAACTCATCGATGAACTCAATGAGCAGGATGCCATTTCGTATCACGATACCTGAGAGAGCAAAGAATCCCACACCTGTCATCACCACTGAGAACTTCATGTGGAATATCGCATTGCCGAGGAATACACCGATCAAACTAAACAGTACTGTAGTGCCAATAATGAGAGGCTTGATAGCTGAGTCAAACTGTGTCACCATGATCATGAGCATGAGTGCAAGCGCAAGTGCGAATGCTACTCCCAGGAATGAACTTGTCTCTTGTTGCTGCTCCTGCTCACCGGTCATTTTCACCTCATAGCCTTCAGGTATATCCATATTGTTTATCACCTGCTGGATATTTGCTACCACGTCGTTGCCGGAATATCCATTTGTCACATCTGATGACAGCGTCACGACACGTTTTTGGTTTTTGCGATTGATCACACTATATGAGTTGCTATACTTCATCGTCGCGATGGACGCTATAGGCACTTGCCTAAATGAACCTGTAGCAAAGTCCATGAAGGATATATTGAGGTTCATAAGCTCGTCGATATTCTGGCGGTATTCTTTGTTCAGACGTATCTGTATCGGAATATCATCATCCACATCTCTGAATTTTGATGCCTCTTTGCCAAACAAGGCCGTCCGGAGTTCGCCTGCTACCTGTCCTTTAGAGAGTCCTTCACGTTGCAGTTTTTCATTGTCGAGCACTACGGTGATCTCAGGTTTTGATATCTGCAGATCGCTCTTCAGCTCATCTATGCCTTTGATATTCGCTTTGTCAATATTTTGTGTGATCTTATTTTGCAGATCGGTCAATACCTTAAAATCATCACCACTTATTTCAATATTTATCGCCTTGCCTACCGGTGGACCGTTGCGCTCTTGCTCTACTGAAAGTTGGGCACCAGCAACACCTGATTTAAATTCATTTCTGATCGAATCAAGCCATTTTGTGGTGTGCGGGTCTTTGCGGTCAGCATATTTCTTGAATGCCACAGTCACTTTTGATTTATATGGCGTTGCTACCTTGTCCGGGTTCTGAGGGTCGCCTGCACCAAGGCCTACATTCGTGATCACAGAAGTCACATCTGGGTTGTGTTCACCGATTACTTTATATACTCTTTTTTCGATGCCCTGTGTGATAGAGTCAGTGACGGTAGCATCTGTGCCCATAGGTAGTTTGCAGTAGATATAAACGAAGTTTGGCTCGCCTGTAGGAAAAAGCTCAACGACAGGTTTAGACAGATATAAAACAAATGCACTCAGGATGAGCATCAAAAATGCGCCAATAGGAACCAATAATGGACCGTATCCCTTGATGAATACTTTCAGAACAGAGCGGTATAAGTTTCTGAATTTAGGCCATACATTATCCTGCCATGTTTGAGTAGCCCTATCCAATACAAAATGATACAGCAACATTAGCAGGACAAAGAATATAGCAAAGTTTCCTACTGCAAAATGCTTGGTCACATATCCGACAATAGCTACTAGTGCAAAGAAAATAAACCAAGGGATATAGTTTCTTAAGTTTGATTTTGCTTTGTCATCCTTGCTCATGAAGCTCGCCGCAAAAACAGGATTGATGATGAAAGCCACAAACAATGAAGCGCCAAGCGTAATGATCAGCGTGATCGGCAGGTTCTTCATAAACTTACCAATGATGCCCGGCCAGAAAAGCAGCGGGAAGAATGGTGCCAGTGTGGTCAGTGTACCTGCGAGCACCGGTAGGAAGACCTCACCTGCTGCATACTTCGCAGCCTGCGCCACGGACATGTCATGGTTTTCGTGGAATATCCTGTGCGTATTTTCTATCACCACTATCGCATCATCTACTATGATACCTAGTGCGAGAAGTAGCGAGAAAAGCACCATCACATTCATGGTCAAACCAAGCGCCGGCATAAAGAGGAATGCAATGAGACATGACAGCGGTACTGCGAGACCTACGAAGAAGGCATTGCGGAAACCCATGAAGAACATCAACACAAACACCACAAGCACGAAGCCGATGATGACGGTATTGATAAGGTCATGCAACTGGACGCGAGTATTCTCAGAGGTATCGCCTGTCACTTGTACTTTCAGCCCTTGCGGAAACTGATTGGTCTTATAGTCATCCAGTACCTCATATATCTGGTCAGTCGCGTTGAGTAGATTCTCGCCTGATCTCTTGATAACATTGAGCGTTACGACAGTTTTGTGATCGAGGCGTGCGAAGTCCTGTTTGTCAGCATGTGAATCAGTGACAGTAGCGATATCTTTGATAAAAGCCGGATTGCCGGTGAAAGAACGTACAACTATATTGCCGATCTGGTTAGGCGATGTAAACTCGCCGGTGATCCTCAGGTTACGACGCATCTCTCCCACTCTTACTTCACCTCCGGAGACGTTCAAGTTCTCGCGGGCTATGGCATTCTCGATGTCGGAAAGTGATATGCCCGATGCCGTCATCTTGTACATATCTACATCTACATGTATCTCACGTGTATAGCCGCCTATGATGTCTACACGTGTTATTTCCTTCATCCCCTCTATTTTATCCTTGAGGCTCTTGGCATATTTTTTTAGTTGCTCAAGCGGAATGTCTCCCGCCAAGTTGATATTCATGATCGGCTGCTCGGATATATCAAACTCCTGTATCTGCGGATCATTCTTGAGATCGGATGGCAGGTCTTTTTTCCCTTTGTCCACTGCATCTTTGACCTTGAGCTTACATAGTTTTGAATCCTGATCAGAGTTAAACTCGGCTACTATCAGGCCGAAGTCTGACATAGAGTTGCTGGTGATCTTTTTGATACCGGATATAGACTTCAGTTGTTTTTCGAGAGGCTTGGTGATGAGGTTTTCAATGTCCTGAGGGGATGCACCGGGATATATCGTAGTGACAGATATGGTCGGCATGACCACATCGGGGAAAAGTTCTTTGGGAAGGTTCTGGTATATATAGAACCCGGCCACACTCACCAGTATGGTAAAAATATAGATGCTGGTGCGGTTATTGACACACCATCTGGTTATAGGGAGTTCTTTTAGTCTTTCTGCGCTTATCATGATATGATATTTTGACCCCCACCCAACCCTCCCCCAAAGCAGGAGGGCTAATACAAAGTGGGTTTAATTGTTTCTTTTCCTTTTATACTTTAATATTCATCTACACTCTTTCACACCTCCCCTTTGGGGAGGATGGGAGGGGTGCTTAATAGCTAATGTTCTGTCCGTCTACCACCTCGCTGTATCCGAAGCTGATGACCTTGTCTCCCTTGCTTAGTCCCTTTTTCACTACGGTCGTGCCGTTATATTCACTGCCCGTTTCTATTATTTTTTTGACTGCGACATTATTTTCTGCCACCAGCACGTAGTTCTGTCCGTTTTCATTTTGCTGGATAGTATTGGTCGGTATAGTTATTACATTCGGCTGTGTGTCGTCATTGATAAGTAATTTGGCGATCATATTTGTTTTGTAGTTAGCACCCTTATTATCCAGTTTCACTTCTACATTGAAGGTACGTGTCTGTTTGTCTACCACCTGCCCTACGAAAGAAACTTTAGACTGGATGGTTTTATTTATGTCTGGGAAATTGACATCGACTAAGTCGCCTACCTCAAGTAATCCTATCTGTGCATCACTAAGTTTAGCTTTGATCACGAGGCTTGAGTTATTGATCACTCTGATACCGGGCATAGCCTGCGACGGTGCCGCCATGTCTCCTATCTTCAGACGTATCTCATCCACCACTCCATCTATCGGAGATTTACATTTAGTGAGCTCTACTGCATTTTGCAATTGTGCGAACTGGCTCTCAGCAGCTTCTTTATTGGTCTTGGCCTGAAGGTATTGTACTTCGCTGCCGATGTTTTCCTTCCAGAGGCGTGCTTGCTTTTCATACACTGTAGTTGCGAGGGACAATTGGGTTTTTACCGTAGCGATCTGCGCTTCTGTAGCGCTCGCATCGGTGGTGAACAGCACCTGTCCTTTGCGCACGTGATCGCCGACATTGACCAATATCGCTGTCACCACACCCGGAGCGAGCTGTAGGGCGAGTGCATTTTCTTTAGCATCTACCTGGCCCTCTATTTCTACATAATGTTTGAAAGTGACCGGCTCTAAGGTATCCACACCTACCAGTTTGGTCTTGGCAGCTATCTTCATAGTTGTATCCAGTTTGGCTATCTCTTTTTCGAGCACAATTATTCTGGCTGTGATATCTCTGTCTTTACCTTTGAGATCTGATAGTTCTTTCTTTTTTGCGGCGAGGTCCTGCTTCTCTCCACCTGTACAAGCTGCCAATAGCATCACTGTCAGTGCCAGTACCGATAGTCTTTGATGTTTCATATCTTGATTTATTTCTTTGTTGTTTTATTGTATTCCTAATGCTTTGTCGAGATCAGCGCGTGAGGTCAGTACATTTTTCACAGCAGTATAGTACCTTATCAGATTGGTGGTCTGATCCTGTTGTGTCTGTATCAATTCAAAACTGGAGCTCACGCCTTCTTTATATTTCGTCTCAGTCTTGCTGAATATCTTATTATTCAGCCTCATGCTTTCTTTTGCATTCTGCTCTTCGATAAGATTTGTACCGAATGTGGTTTTAGCTGCATCGACCTGTAGTGTTGATTGATTTTTGAAATTCTCCAGATCATTATTGGCTTTCTGCAATTCTATCTTGGCTTGTTTGACTGATGCCTCCTTCTGTCCGCCATCGTATATTGGTATCTTGAGAGTGAAGCCCACATATGCCTGATCAAACCAGTTGCTGGCTGATTGACCATTACCCAGGTTCTCTCTTGTAAAAAAATCATGAAAATAATTTACCTGAGACCCGGCGCCTAGATTTGCGAAACCATATAATGCAGGGTAATACCCTGCCTGTCTTTGTTTTTTATCGTAAGTTTTGAGTGTGATAGACGTTTGTATCAGTTGAGCCTCTATACGTTGATTAGGGTCAAATGAGCTTGGAGCAGCATCTGCGATTTGTTTACGTAGTGACACTATGTCATCTGTCAGGGCTATTTGATCAGTTAGTTGCAACCCCATATTATATTTGAGCGATGCCATACCTAGATCATAGAGATTTTTTGTGTTATTGATCTGGCTTTTAAGCGTCGACTCACCTAGCTCCAGCCTGTCCACATCAGTCTCTTCTATCAAACCTTCTTTATAAGTTTCCCGCGTGTCATGCAATAGTTTTTGAATAATGACAAGATTGGAGTCAAGCACACGAATGATTTCTTTGGCGGCCTGAACTTCATAATAGCCCTTCATGATGTTATATCTGATGTCCTGCACAGTGAGTGCAGAAGTCTGCTGTGACAATGTTATCAAATGCTTGAATGTCTGTATCCCAATAAAAAACCTGGTATCATATACGAGCTGATTTAGGGTCACCCCGGTATTAATATTATTGTTTAGGTTAAAATATATTTTAGTGCCTGCTGGTAGTCCAAAAAGAGTAAGATCTTGTGCGAAAGCAGGACTTGTTGGCTTGATCATATAATACTGATAGTCAAATTCAGCTCCGATCTGGGGTAGTCCTATAGATAATAGTTCATGATTTTTTGCTACAGCTTCCGTCTCGCTGAGCTTGGCATTTTTTGCTGCGATATTATTCTGGATACCATATTCTACCGCTTGCTTGAGGGAATATGTCTTGAACCCCGACTGTGCCGGTAGCTGGTAGAAGCTCAGAAAAATGACAGCTAGTATTAATATTTTCCTCATGGCATTAGTGATTTCAGTAGTTTACTTTGTTCTAAGTATGTCACTCCCTTAGGTGTCAGTATTCCCCCGAGATGATAATTGACAAATTCTTTATATAAATTATAAAAATGATACTTCTTCGACGGAAACCGCTGCTGGTCTGTCAGTATATCCAGCGCCGAGACGAATATCCGGCTCACGATCTCTGTATCTATATCTTTGCGGTACAGGCCCTCTTTTATACCCGCCTTCAGGTTATTGAGGATGCGCCGCAGAGCCACCTTTTCCCTATGCTCGTTAAATAAGGCGTATGACTCGGGATAATATTTTTGCAGCTCAAAAAAAACAGTACTATTAAATCCTTGGAGATCTTCACACATGAATGTCATTGTCCTCAGGTTTTCCTCCAGGGCATTCTTTGAGGTCTTCTGCACCTCTTTGATGAAGCTGTCCTCTTTGTCCAGATGTGCCTGCATCACTTTCTGTATCAGATCAGATTTATTGGCCACATAGAGATAGATCGTCTTCTTAGACATACCCAGCTGCCTGGCTATCTCATCCATAGTGAGGTTCTTGACCCCATAGCGGAGAAAGAGTTCGGCACTCTTAGTAATGATATTATTGAGTTGACTCATTTTTTCTGATGCGGGCCGCAAATGTAACATCAAAAAACGCAGGAAACAAAAAAAGGTTCAAAAGTTTCCTTCTTTTTAAGCAAATCAACAGGAAACTGTCATGAAAGTGGCCTTATATGTGAATTGTGTAAATATAAATGCTATATCTTTCCCAATGTAAAGCCTATGTAAACAGCGATCAGCCCAAGGGTGAAACTACTAATGCTGTATAAACCAAAGGTGAAATAGTTGCCCTGCTGTAATAGCTGCACATTTTCAATCGCAAAAGAAGAGAAGGTAGTGTAGCCACCGCAGAAACCCGTAGCGAGAAAAAGCCTCCAATCACTCGTGAACCAATTATAGCGTTCAGTAAGACCGTAAATAATGCCGATCACTAAACAGCCAAAAATATTGACAGCAAAAGTGCCATAAGGAAAAGCTGATGGAAATGCCTTGGTGAAATAAGTCGAAGTAAGATAGCGTGCTATGCTGCCTATCATTCCTCCGATCCCGACGAGTATTATTATTTTTTTCATACCTACAAACAATTTAATGCGAATGCTCCGCTGATTATTTAATCCTGTTTGTAGGCGCCATTAGCCTCGGCTCAGCCGAGACGGTTAAATAGGAAGACACCATTTCCTTGGGATAAAAATACGTATTGTTTCTGAAAGAACAAATGTTGTAGGGACAGGTCGTGACCTGTCCTGTGAAAAGTGAGACAGGTCACGACCTGTCCCTACAAGCTACTTTCCGAAATATTTCTGCGAAAATTTTCTGTAGAGTTCTTTCTGCTTATTGTCCAGATCGATCTGACGGCCATCAATGAATGCCAGTGTGATATTCGATGAGCGCATATCGAGCAGGTCGCCGTCTGATATGATGATGCTGGCATCCTTGCCTTTTTCTATTGTACCGATACGGCTGTCGAGCTTGAGGATCTTGGCGGAGTTTGCTGTGATAGCGGCAAGGGCTTGTTCTTTGCTGAGGCCATAAGCAGAAGCTGTGCCTGCTTCAAACATCAGGTTTCGCTCCTGCCAGAAGCCGCCTATGCTCAGCGCAAACAGCACTCCCGCCTGCTGGAGTATTGCAGGAGTTTTATACGGCTGCTGAATGTCTTCATCATCATATGACGGAAGCTGGTGTGTTTTCTGGAGTATCACGGGTATTTTCTTTGCCGCCAGTATATCTGCTATCATATATGAATCCGCTGCGCCTACGAGTACAATATTCAGTCCCATACTTTGCGCGAAGTCTATCACATGAAGCATCTCTTTGACATATCCCACACGCACATATAGATTTTGTTTCTCTGTAAAAAGCTTTTTCATCGCCTCAAAGCGAAGGTTCTTTTTTTCATGAGCAATGGCGGCATACGACTTTGCCTCCGCGAAATAGTCTTTCAACTCCTGTACGTTTTTATCATAGTCTTTGTTGAGTTCATATCCTTCGAATACG
>PLSN01000205.1 GCA_003165135.1 Bacteroidota bacterium | reverse complement strand
TAGTCCAGTTATTTCCTATCCGTTTAAACTATTGCCCCTGACCACTATCTGAACTATACAAAATCTCTAAACCCAAAAACAAATATGAAGAAGATATTCACCATCCTTACATTGTCCATCATTTTAGCCTTCACTATCAGCTCTTGCAGCAAGAACGGCGCTACGGGTGCCACAGGCCCGGCAGGACCTCTCTCTACCGGCATCCTGACAGGATTTGTCACTGCTTACGATCAGTATGGATTCAAACTGCTCAATAACCTGGGTGGAGTGACAGTGCATGTCTCTGACAGTACTAATGATAGCACCCTGACCAATTCTACCGGAGCATATACTTTTAGTAATCTGAAGACAGGTGTGTACACTCTCACCTATTCAGCACCCGGATTTGGCACTGTAGTAGCCAATGATTACTCCTTTCTGGGTGGAGGCACCATAATCAGAAACCAATCAATAAGTATCATCCCGTCTTTCTCTTTATTCAATACTAATATCATAGATACTACTGTAGCTACTGACAATGGTGTACTGATAAGGGGTATCGATACTGTGAATGGAGTGGCCCGTACTTATATAGTCTTTGGCAATACATCCTCAACGGTATCTTCTGCCCCCGGCAACTATGTATATGCTAATACAGCCACGATAAAAGCCGGTGCCGGTGCATGGGGCCTGTTTATGACCTCACAGGAGCTGATCGATGCAGGTATGGCAGCCGGCTCGACAGGCTATTTTGTGGTATATCCCATATCTACAGGGGCACCTACTTATTTAGACCTTACCACAGGCAAAACTGTTTACACTGCTTTAGGATCTCCTTCCGCAGCATTCTCGGTCACGATACCATAGTCTGAAATTCAGATTTTATAACTATTCAGACGAATCAGTATATTTAGCCGTCAATCGGCGCGGGGGTCAATTGTAAACTAAAAACACTATTATGTTTCGTGCACTAGCGATCTCGTTTATCATATGCCTCTCCGCATCGATGGCCATAGCCCAAAAAGCAGGCAATAGCGGCTACTGCCTGATGAGGGTTTTTGATGTCAATAAATTTGCGGCCTCGGGCAGTGGCTTCATAGGGTCCAGGATCATCATCACCTTTGAGACCGGTGATCAGGAAATAGTAGAACTGGAGCCATACAATGAAAAGACCGAAGCCGAAAACCTCAAAAAGGTCATCCTGACGCTCAATAAACTGAAAGAAAAAGGCTACCTGCTCATGAGTGCTAATAGCACCGGAGAACAAGGCAACATAGTGACAGATTATGTCCTGCTGAAACAAGCCTACTAAAAAGGGACGAGGGTCGGAGGACGAGGGATGAGAACCCTATCCGGCAAATAAATCCAAAAGCGCATTCCTGTCTGTGAGGTGGTGGACCTTGATACCCAGTGCGGCGGCGGCATTTATATTCTCGAGCTTATCATCGATGAATAATGTACGAGAAGGGTCTAATGACTTTTCTTCTAATACCCTTTGGTATATCTCTTGTTCAGGTTTACGTGCACCCATCTCATGAGAGTAAAAAGCATGATCGAAATAACTGCTCATGTCGGCTGCACCAAATTGATGCTTTACCTGCATATCTATAGCGGCTACATGCAGCTCATTAATATTGCTCAGGGCTAAAACCTGATATTGATCACGCAGTTTTTTGAGCAGTTCGAATTTTTCGGCAGGGTAATGGATCAGGATTGAATTCCAGGCGGCATCGATCTCCTGATCAGTCACTCCTGGTTTTAAATGTTTACGCAGCGTGTCCCTAAACTGTGCTGATGATATCTGACCCTTTTCATATTGATCAAAGACCCTGTCCTGATGGGTATAGGTGACTATCTGATGAAAATCCACGCGGGCTATTTTGGCAAACTCAGCGACCATGACCTCGTAATCTATATCTATGAGTACATTGCCAATATCAAAAATGATGGTGTCGATATTTTCCAGAAGGGACATGCAGTCCGGAGAAGGTTATAATGATAAGGATGAAGTAAACTTATTTCGCAGGTGTCTTTTTAGGGGCAGCTTTTTTGACTAGCTTTTTTGATGCAGGAGCTTTTGCCGCTTCCTTCTTTGATCTGGATGATTTATCTTCCTGCGTACCTTCCTGACCTTTGTTGTATGATTCCACTATTTTGATGATCTCCTTGAGGTGTTTTTGTTTTTTGGCCTCTCTGCGTTTGCGGGAATAGTCAGTATAGTATTTGTGATGTTTGAGAAAGTTGAGCTGAATGTTATTCCAGATCTTCTCGTCCTTTACATTCATGTATACTTTCAGCTCATCAAAGAGTGTCTTTGCGATGTCTTTGAAATCATTTCTGCCCAAATAGTCGAGGTCTGCATCGCAGATGATTCGCTCGAGTTGTGTCTTGGGGTTTTGGGGTATCTTGGTGGCCATTATCATACCCTCGATGATCTTGATGCTTTTGGGGTCAAATCCGTATTTGGGCAATGTCTTTCGCGCCAACTTGCAGCCTGCTTCTTCGTGGTTTTTGTAGTGAGACATAAATCCTGCATCATGAAACATCGTTGCTATTTTTAGCAAATTGATATTATCATTGGATATTTTTTCATTTTTGGCTATGAGCAATGCCGCGCCATATACATCACGGGTGTGATGCAAGCCATGATAAAACAAATCCTTGGGTAGTTTCTGATCTAATTTCTCCAGTATGAACAACTCTGCACCTATATAATCCGGCTTCATATTCTTTCTTATACAATTAAAAATAAATTATAATTCTCTTTCTACAAAATACATATCTATTTCTCCCTTCCCTTTGATATCTATTTTGCCACGGTATATACAGGCAAACTTACTCTTGATGATATTATAAGTATCCTGAGAAATATTGATCTGATAGGGTTCTCCATGCTGCTGCATACGGGCTGCCATATTTACTGTATCACCCCATATGTCATAGGCGAATTTCTTGATGCCGACCACTCCTGCCACCAGCGGGCCTGTATGTATACCAATCCGGACATCAAAACACTGTTTACCCGTCTTTTCCCTTTCTTGTTTTAGTTTCAGCACCGCTCCTTGAAACTGAAGGCCCAGCCTGACTACCTCTACCGGGTTGTTTTCGTTGACCACTGGCACGCCCCCGACACAGACATATGCATCACCGATCGTTTTTATCTTTTCCACTCTAGAGCCTTCGATTATCTTGTCAAAAGCCTCAAAGTAAGAGTCCAGACTAGATACGAGATCTTCAGGCGATAGGGTTTCGCTTATTTTGGTAAAATCCTTGATATCGGCAAATAACACTGTAGCCATTTGATAGCTCCTGGCATTCGTTTTACCTTGAGCCTTAAGCTCATCCACGATATCCTGTGGCAAAATATTGAGCAAAAGTTCTTCTGATTTTTTCTTTTCCTCGTGTATGACCCTGTTCTTTTCAGCCAATTCCCTGCTTTTGCGGCGGTTATACAGCAGCAGGAAAACAAATCCCACCAATATGACACTGACCAGTGCCAATACTGCCAGGTACAATTGATTCGCCTGTGCTTGTTGCACATTTGCCAGCTTCTGATTGTTCAGCTCCAGGTCCTTTAGGGTCTGCTCATCAGTGAGATGCTTGATACTATCCTGCTGATGCTGAAGCAGGATATTTGCCTGTTGCATTTCCTGCTGGCTTTTGGCCAGCTGCTGCTCTGAGAGCTGAGCTTCTTTGGATTTATTGGCGAGGTCCTGCTGAGATTTTTTTATCTGCTCTTTGGACTGATTGATCTCTTGCTGAGATTTGAGGAGTTCCTGCTCAGTTTGCTGCTTTTGTTTGCTTAGGTCCTCGAGTTGCTGCTTTTTGGCATTGTCATGTTGTTCCTGAATAAACTGAATCTGCTGCTGCTGCTGCTGAAGATCTTCTTTTAGTTTTCGCATCTGCTCCTCTTTGGTCTGTCCGATTGAAACAAGAGGTACAAAAACTATGACCAAAAAAAATAAACGAAACGACCTAAAATTGAGCTGCATAAGGCATTTACATTTAAAACTAAAGTACATTCACATATACACTTATATTATTTGCGAGAATGAATTTACCAAATGATTTAAGATAGACAAGTATTATTTGATACTTTTTAATATGATCTTCAAGGTTAAACAGCTAGATCACAGAAAAAGCACTCTGCTGTACCCAGCCTACTTTGCCATCTGCCAGGCGAACCTTAGACCACTCTCCGACTTTGTCGAGTATATTCAATTTGACTCCTTCGTGGATCATAAAGAGGTCAGTACCCGATGCGTCTGGCGCGCTTTTGATATAGGTATTGACTACAGTCAGTATGGCCTGCCCGGCTCCATACTCAGTCTGGCTCTGTGTATAAGACAGGTAGAAAAAGAAAAGACAAAACATTAATAATGTCATGCCTGAAAAGAATCCCAACCTCCGGATACTGTCAATAAAAAGATAAACGGCAAAAGCTATCATTGCCAGCCATACAGAAATCAGAGAAGATATTGCCCATGTGCCGGATGACTGTGATGCTACTAAACCTTCCCATTTAGAGATAAGATATAATTGTGGCACTGGTGTGATACGGTCCACCGTTTTGAGATTAGCGAGCTTTAGGTTGAAACGAATGTCCTCATCTGATGGTGACAACCTGAGTGCTCTTTCATAATTCAAAATAGCAAGGCTGATCTGATCTTTCTTATAATAGGAGTTGCCGAGGTTATAATAGACCGATG
>PLSN01000295.1 GCA_003165135.1 Bacteroidota bacterium | reverse complement strand
ATCTCATATGTGTTCATCGCTGCAAAGGACTCATCCCACACTCTAAATGGCAATGAATCAAGGTGCAAGAAAATAGCGAAATAAATGGCGGGCAAAAGAATTAAAAGATAGAGGTAGTTTTCTCGTAAAATTTTCATAGAAGTAAATTTGCATTGTCAGATACGATGGGATAATAGTTTATTTGAATTTTGTAAAACAAGATAATCAAACAACACTGTGTAAGAAATGAGCGTGACCGGTACAAATACATACATATACGGCATCTGGATAAATCCAAAGAAAAAGATCAGGCTGATCTTTAAACTGGCATATGCCATATACCTATCATTCAATTCAAATTTTTGTTTAAGCTTTTGCGCGACTGATAAAAGTATGACAGGGGCCGCGAAACTCGTGATCACCTCCAGCACTGTCATGACACCATGATTACTGAATGTAAAAAACTTAAAAAATCCTACGTTGTAATATAAATGCTTATCTAAATCATAACCTAACCAAAAACGGTCAATAAATCGGGTATATGTGGCCGGAATATGGAAAAAATATGCAGGGTCTTTGACGAAAAAAGGGATAATAAAAAAAAGAGACATGGACAGGCCATACGATAAAAAAAGTTTCCAAAAATCTGAGCGGAACCCTGTGAAAAATACATAGCCAAAATAAACCGGGATCCAGAATACAAGACTATAACGGCTAAGTGTGCAGCACATCATGGCTATGCCTATCAGCCAGTAGTTTCGCCGCAGCAGAGCAAAGCTCAGAAAAAGATAGAAACCGGTTACTACACCTTCTTCCGTCATTGCCCAGTAGGTCGGATCTTTGACCATGAAATAATTGAGGAATAGAAATAATCCTATGCCTGCGATGGCTGATGGAATAAAGGGAATATTTCTATTGATGTTAAATACAGGTTTCAAGATCAGGGCTATACCCAGAAATTGAAGTCCGAATGTGATCCATCTGTAATCGAATTTGAATATTTCAGCAGGCAAAAAAGGCATCCACATGGTCGGAAAATATTGGACCACTGTATTTGGCCAGATCTGAGGTGTAGGAGCATAAACTGTTTCTCCGGCCAGCAGGCGCTGACATGCTATCCGAATAGCCGGCAACATATCTGCGACTGCCTTATCGATAGTGATGTTTCGATACAGCGGGATCAAAATATCCAGATGATACCCAAGTATGACCAGAAATAACAGGATAAAAAGGAAAGGAGTGTACTTACTAAACTTCCCAATGCCTTTTATTGGATTGCTCCCTTTGCCTATGGGTATAAGCGGTAGCAGGCAAACCATAAGACCACAAAGAAAATATAAGATCGAACTGGAATAATAATACAAATATCCTTTTTCCTGCATGTAGGTAAAAGATACAGTCTCAAGCAGGACGACTATAGAGAGCAATAAAGAAAAAGCATAATACTTTCTGTCAAAATTGATCGGATTCAATTATTATCAGTTTTGGTTTGTTTAGTGGACTCTCAATAATCTCCGAGTGTCTCTTCCAACTGTCCCAGGGCCTGTGCCAGCTGTGCATCATTCGGCGCATTGCCATGCCATTTATGTGTGCCGGCCATGAAGTCTACTCCCGACCCCATCACTGTTTTCATAATGATGAATACCGGTTTGCCTTTCCCTGTGCGGCTTTTGGCTTCGTTCAGGCCGGCGATCACTTGTTCTATATCATTTCCGTCTGCTATATGCAGCACATCCCATCCGAAGGCCCTGATCTTGGCGTCCAGATCGCCCAGGCTCATTACTTTGTCCGTAGGGCCGTCTATCTGCTGCCCATTATAGTCGCAGGTAGAGATGATATTGTCGACTTTTTTGTGTGCCGCAAAAAGTAATGCTTCCCATATCTGTCCTTCCTGCAGTTCGCCATCTCCATGCAAAGAGAAAACAAGAGAAGTGTCATTATTTAATTTCTTAGAGATCGCTGCGCCGAGTGCCACGCTCATGCCCTGTCCCAGCGAGCCGGATGCTACACGGACGCCCGGCAGGTGCTCATGTGTGGTAGGGTGCCCTTGCAGACGGGTGTTTAGCTTGCGGAATGTAGCCAGTTCTTTTACCTCAAAGAACCCTTTGTGTGCCAGTGTAGAATACCACACCGGTGATATATGCCCATTGGACAAAAAGAAGAGATCCTCCCCTACTCCATCCATAGTGAATGTAGGATTGGTCTTCATGATCTCAAAGTAAAGGGCGACAAAATACTCTGTACAGCCTAGTGAGCCGCCCGGGTGGCCCGAAGCGACTGCATGCACCATTCTTACTATATCCCTGCGCACCTGAGAGCAGATGCGTTTAAGTTCTTCTACAGATGCCATTCTTTGAATTTTGCGACCAAAAATAAATCTTAGTGTAAGTTTAACATCCTAAAGATATAAGATAGGTGTGAATAACCACAACCATCAAAACCAGACACTTAATTCAAGTAATTTCATCAAACATATCTTTGATATAGATGTTTTACTTTAATATTGCCTCATACGACAATCGCATATGAAAGACTACGAAAGACTGCTCAACGGAAACAGGGACTATGCCGCAGAGATGGTGGCAAAAGATCCGGATTACTTTAAGCGCCTATCTGAGATACAGCGGCCGGAATTTCTTTGGATAGGCTGCTCGGATAGCCGTGTACCCGCCAATGAGATCACCAATACCCCTCCGGGTGAGATATTCGTACATCGTAATGTCGCTAACATCGTGATCCAGACCGATTCGAACCTGCTCAGTGTTTTGCAATATGCAGTAGAAGTGCTGGAAGTGAAGCATGTGATAGTCTGCGGGCATTATGGCTGTGGTGGTGTGCTGGCTGCTATGAGCAATCATCACCTCGGTGTGGTCAATAAGTGGATATCAAGCATCAAAGACATATACAGGTTTCATCGGGCCGAGGTAGATGGCATCTCAAATATGGATGAACGTGCAGCCCGTCTCGTAGAACTAAATGTCTGTGAACAGGTCAATAACCTCGCCAAAACTTCCATCATACAGCGCGCCTGGAAGGTTAATAAGCGCCCAGACCTCCATGGATGGGTGTATGGCCTCAAAGATGGGCGGATCAAAACACTGTGCGACATGCCTGCAGGTTCTGCCATTGACCCCATCTATCAGTTTGACAATCTCTAAGTGTAGTTTCTTCAGTGTAGCGTATATTTTGTAATTTCGGATCATGAAAATAAGATTTGGTGCAATCATCGGCTTTATTTTAGGCGGTTAGCATTTTCAAATTGCCGAATCTTCAAATTTTCAAATTAAATATGAGCTACACACTTAAAAATAATGTCCGCATAGTCACTGCCGCCGCGCTTTTTGACGGGCACGATGCTGCCATCAATATCATGCGCCGTATCATGCAGGCCAAGGGCGCTGAGGTGATCCACCTCGGCCACAATCGCGGCGCACAGGAGATAGTAGAGACTGCCATTCAGGAAGATGCACAAGGCATAGCTGTCACCTCCTACCAGGGCGGGCACATCGAGTTTTTTAAATACA
>PLSN01000139.1 GCA_003165135.1 Bacteroidota bacterium | reverse complement strand
TGGAGAACATCGGGAATGTGACATGGTACTCAGTAGTACAGAAGGTTTTGATCTTTTCATCGCTGCCCGGCTCCTGCCCCATGAAGTTATTGGCCGGGAAACCCAGCACGACGAGGCCTTTGTCTTTGTATTTCTCATACATGGCCTCTATGTCTTTGTACTGTGGGGTATTGCCGCATAGGGACGCCACGTTGACTATCAGGACCACTTTACCTTTGTAGTCAGCCAGAGAAACGTCCTTGCCGTCGATATTCTTCATATTAAAGTCGTAGATGGTTCGGCTGGCAGGTGCGAATAATAGTGCTATTGTGAGCAGAAAGATGCTTTTCATGATGTTTTAGTTTTTTATTTCAAACAAAGATAAAGGTAAATTAGTTGATCTAGTATGCAATTTAAATACGATTTCCAGTTATTTACAGATTTCGACTCCTTTCTATATATAATATGGTATACATTTGAATTATTGGCCTTGAGATGCTTGATTTTAAGAAATAAATACCCATATTTGTCTATAGAAATGGTAGCCCTATAGCTATCAATAGTCGTTTAAAAGGCTCGAATTGAAATTTTACCTATTGAAAATCAATTATTTACAAAAAACATGTAACTTTTTCATGAGAAGGTGTTGACAAGGAGCTGTTGCGGATATATCTTGTATACATCAATCAACAATAATTTCAACCTTTTTCAAAAATCAAAATTTCAACAAAATGACAACTTTCAAAAAACTTCTCACAGCCCTTATGATCTCTCCGGTATCATTGAGCGTATTTGCAGGTGACTGCAATCCTCTCTCCGGTGAATTCAGGATCGGTAAAGGTGACGCAGACTACTCTACAGTATCAGCAGCCGTAAACGCCCTCAAATGTGGTGGTGTAAGCGGACCGGTAACCTTCCTGCTCGAAGACGGCAAATATTCTGAAAAGATGGACCTATCTACTATATCAGGTGTATCTGCTCAAAACACCGTGACTTTCGAATCTGCCAAAGGCAACAATTCAGATGTCATCCTCTCATCTACTTCTGCTGACGCAGACTTCACAGTAGGCCTCAATGGCACTGCATATGTTTCTTTTGAGAACATCACTATAGATAACAAAACTGGCAACACAGGCAACGCAGTAAAGATCGACGGTGCAGCAAAAAATATTAAATTCAAAAATGTAGTATTCGACGGCAATGACCGCCCTGCTACAGGTGCTAACAGCGCAGTGATCTACTCTACTGCCAACGGCACAAAAAGCAACATCAGCTTTGAAGATTGCGAAGTAAACAAAGGTAGCGTAGGCCTTTACAAAGGTGGTTCTGCATCAGCTGACACAAGGACAGTGATCACAGGTACACTCTTCTTCAACCAATACGAAAGCGCTATCAGCCTTAACAACGAAACAGCACCAATCATCAGCAACAACGTAGTAAGCTCAGTATCTAACTACAAAAACTATAAAGCTCTCGCCCTTGACCAAGTGAACGGCAGCACTATCATCAGCAACAATGTCATCAACGCGGTAAACGGTACTTATGGCATCGCAATGGCAAACAGCACAGGAGAAAATAACAACTACGCTACTGTAACTAACAATTCAGTCAATGTAGGCGGTGAGAACGCCATGTACGGTGTGTATCTGAGCGGATCTACTGACAATGTAGTATTCAACTTCAACCGTATCAAACTGACCCCGGCTAAACAAACTGCCTCTAACCAAGCATACTACAAAAACGCAGGTTCAGGTGCTAACATCAACTTGCTTAACAATATATTTTTCGATCTGAACACAGGTGGCTACACTATCCTGGGAAATACTTACAAAGACTTCTTCAATCAGCTTCCTTCACAAAGCAATCCAGCTCTCAGCGTATCTGCAAACGGGATAATGATCGAAAAAGTAATGCCGGCCAACTAGTATTTTTGAAAGATTGATATGAGAAAGGTAAACGTCCCGAGTTGAAACGGGACGTTTTTTATTTTTATATTACATTAAAATTGTGAACTTAGCATTCGAACTTAGTATATAGATTTTCGTTTAAGAAAGAGAAAAAAAACTGTTAATGACGGAAATAACACCCCAAAAAGGTAAAAAGAGAAAAAGACTACTCCTAGTAGAAGACAACCCCGGAGACATACGCCTGACCCTTGAAGCTATCAAAGAATGTAAGATAGAAATAGATATGGACGTGGTCTCTGACGGAGATAAGGTGATGAGCTTCCTCTACAAAGAAGGAGAGTTTCAAAACGCCGAGAGGCCTGACATCATCATGCTCGACCTCAACCTGCCTAAAAGAAACGGAATAGAGATACTCAGAGAGATCAAAAATTCTCCTAAACTAAAAAGGATACCGGTGATAGCAGTCACTACCTCCGAGGCTGACCACGATATCTTTAAGGCTTATGATACCCATGCTAACGCTTACATCCTGAAACCTGTTGACTTTGATGACTTCACTCGTGTGATACAACAAATGGACGCATTTTGGTTCCGCACCGTAAAACTTTCGACCGAGTAAAAACTAATGAATAATCAAGAGCTCAAAGTATGATTGATAGAAGACAATCCCGGGGATGCGTTTCTGATAAAATTCTATTTGGGAGAGTCCATGTCGCCCAAATTCAATTTCTTTCATGGAGAGAATATGAAAATG
>PLSN01000391.1 GCA_003165135.1 Bacteroidota bacterium | reverse complement strand
TCATTATGAACGGCTGCAACGCTCCTCTGAGATTTTGCTCATGAAGCTGCCAGAGTACTTTAATTTTGATTGGCTGAAGGATGTTGTTTCAACTTTACTTTACCGAAACGGCTACAAGAATGCACGGATCAGGATACAAGTGAGCAGGGGTGGTGAGGGTTTCTATCTGCCGGCTTCTAATGAAGTAGATATTCTGATCAGCAGCACAGAGATCTCAAATGAAATTTTCGAATGGAGATCTCTAAAGGCTGATTTTTCGCCATACAGAGTAGATATGGGCGTCCTGTCTAATCTCAAAACCACTAGCAAGATACAATATGTGATGTCAGCCCTTCATGCCCGCAAAGTTGGTGCACAGGAGTGTTTTCTGTTTAATATCAAAGGTACACTGGCCGAGACTATCAGCTCAAATGTGTTTCTGATCTCGGGAAATACTATAGTGACGCCTGCACTGACGAATGGAGGGGTGAATGGGGTGATGCGCCGCTATCTTATATCACAGCTTGAGAAAAGTTATAGGATCCTACAGGCAGATGTACTAATGAAGGACATCGACGAAGCTGATGAGATATTTCTCACTAATGCCGTACGCGGTGTACAATCAGTAGCAGTAGTCGGGAGCGTGGTATATTCAGACAATATCACCAGAGATATATTCGCGCAGATCAATCATAGTATTAGACAGATAGTTTCAGAAAACAAAGCCACCATTGATAAATAGAGCGAACAAAAGCCAAATGATTTTGTTTGAAAAGCATGACTGAGACAGTTTCAATATGCTGGTTGCGTAGAGACCTACGCCTCGATGATAATGCAGCATTATATCATGCACTTCGGGAGAATGACAAAGTGATTCCGCTTTTTATTTTTGATAGCGATATACTAGATAAGCTCCCGGATAGGTCAGATAAGCGTGTTCAGTTCATACACAATGAACTTGCTGCGATACAATCACAGTTAAAAGAAATGGATTCCACTTTGCTCGTCAAAGTGGGTAAACCATTAGAAGTATGGAATGAACTGATAAAAGAATGGGATGTGAAATCTGTTTATACCAATCATGACTTCGAGCCTTATGCAAGAGACAGGGACATGAAGGTTGGGAGCCTGCTGACTTCGCAGGGTATTTCTTTTCATACTTATAAGGATCATGTCATTTTTGAAAAGAGCGAGGTGACAAAGGACGACGGATTGCCGTATACTGTCTTCACACCATATAGTCGCAAATGGATGGCTGTGCTAACCCCGTTTCATTATAAGTCGTATCCTACAACAAAATATTATGACAATTTTTATAGAACTCAAGCACAAATTACAATACCTGAACTGGAGTCTTTCGGCTTTACCAGATCAGATTATCATTATCCCGAAAAGCTCGTCAAGTCAGATATTGTAAAACAGTATACTGAGCAGAGAAATTTCCCTGCTATCAATGGCACATCTAAGCTAGGACTGCATTTGCGCTTTGGCACGCTGAGCATCAGGAAGCTGCTTTCATACTCGATCAATAAGAACCAGACTTTTGTGAATGAGCTGATATGGCGGGATTTTTACCAGCAGATATTGTGGCATTTTCCCCATGTAACCACACATGCATTCAAGAAAGAGTATGATCTGATAGAGTGGCAAAACGATGAGACATTATATGAGAAATGGTGCGAAGGCATGACGGGCTATCCGCTAGTGGATGCAGGTATGCGTGAGCTGAATGAGACAGGCTTCATGCATAATCGCGTACGGATGCTTGTGGCGAGTTTTCTGACCAAACACTTGCTGATTGACTGGCGATGGGGCGAAGCATATTTTGCGGAGAAGTTATTGGACTTTGACCTAGCTGCAAATAATGGTGGCTGGCAATGGGCGGCTGGCTGTGGCACTGATGCTGCCCCATACTTTAGGATATTTAGCCCTGCTGCCCAATTGGAGAAGTTTGACCCGCAGCTGATCTATGTGAAAAGATGGGTGCCTGAATATGGCACAGACACATATCCCGCTCCCATAGTGAATCATGAAATGGCTAGAAAGAGGTGTCTGGAAGTGTATCAAAAAGCCTTAAAGCCTTAGTAACTTAGGCATTATCCCATTGCCGTACAAGTTCGATCAGCCCGTCTCTCACATTGTCGAGCGCTTTTTGATCGACATTGTCAATCACGTCGAGACGAGTGTGGTAAGTAGGGTCCAGAGATTTCATATTCATGCCTATGATGCTGAGCGAGGGGATGGCCCGCTGCTGAAAAGGAATAGCATCGGTACCGCCCATGGGCAATGCACCCTTTTTGTATGGGATATTCTTTGATTGAAAGGCTTTTTCAGTTTTCTCTACTAGTGTTTTGTCAAAAGTAACAAAGCTCATCATCTCTCCTGTGATAATGCTTACCTCATCTGGTAGCCTTACACTGTCGGTGTTTAGGATGTGCGCATGTTCCCTTTGCAGTTCTCCCATATGAGCGGTGCTATATGCTGTAGAGCCACGCAGGCCTTTTTCTTCGGACCCGAAACTGATAAAACGAATGCGGGTGTTTTTGAGAATGGACCTGCCTTTAATACCTGGATCAGCGAAAGCCGACACTACATTTTTGGAGATAATAACACCCGAGAGATTGTCGCAAGCGCCTTCTACTACTATATCTCCGTGAAAAGTATAGTATATAATAGTAACAGGAGACAAAAGGACAAAGCCAAAATATATCCAGTTACTAATAATGATCGTATTCGGAAAGAAAAACTCTGATAATACAAACCAGATCATGAATACTGCAAATAGCGTGATGATAAGCCCGGCAGCAATAGTGAGATGAGCGCCGTAGGTCTTGAGCCGATACCACCATGTGCATTCCTGAGTAGAGTCAATATGCCCGGTGAAGATAAGCGTAGATCGGACCTCGCCTTGCGGCTCCAGTGTGGCTGATACATTCCATGATGTCTGCAAAGGAAACAAGAAGTCAGCGATGCCATCATTTCGCATCAGGTCGCAAACCAGCACGACAGCACAAGTAAATGATAATATCAAAGTGAGGCCGGGACTCAGCCAGAAGAGCACTAAAGACAGCGTATACAAAAATGCATACCATCTCATCTTCCCAAACTTTGCTGTCAGAGGTGCCTGAAACGGCTCGATCCGCACATCATTTGTAATTGTCCTCATTTGCGAGGCGATATACTCTTGTGCTTTGCACTCTGCTTCGCTACCGGCCGGTCTGGGTCCGAAGCGCGTGATGATATCCTGTATCTGATCTTTCATGCTGAAGAATGATACTATTTAGCTTCTTTTTCTTTTGTATAGATCTTTAGTTCCTTTAAAGTAGTCACAGAGTCGAGTTCGCGCCTGAAGATCAGGTCGGGCGCTTCACCAATGATGATCTCGGCTGTGGTAGAAATGATAGAGCCATCCATCAGGTGGCCACCAATGGTCACACCTTCCTTGTCAGCTACTGAGATATGCAGATGATTGCCGTCAGGAGATAGAGTACCAGTAAGCGATGTGATCTCAAAATTTTCCTTCCATGTCTGTGTCTCATTTCTGTTTGCCAGACGGAGTGTTACCTTACTCAAGCTACCTACGCAGGTAATAATATAGCCTGCCTTGATCTTATTTTCCTTGACGAATTCAGAAAGCTTTATTTTCAGGTCATCGCCCGGGTGAAGGCGCAGGGCATATACTTTTGCAGGTACCATAGATGGTGTTTGAGCTGATAAGGAGATAGATGAAAAGAGTAGTATGGCAAAAATTAATTTATACATGACGTAATCGATTTGAGATTGATGTAAAAGTAATTGTTTTTATATTTTTCCTTCTACTATAGCCAAGACTTCTTTTTCCAGTTGCATAGATTTTTCCAACAACTCATTTCCGGATTTGATTTTTTCTTCAGCGAAAGCCTTGTCATCCAGTCCTGAAGCATTGATCCTGACATTCAGGTAGGCACCATATACAGCAGTCCTGGCGCACAGAGCACCCACACCGGCATCAGAAGCAGAATTTGGATTGCCGATCTCAGCCATAGCTTTAATAACTTCAAATGAGTCGTGGCTCAACTGCATCACTTTAAAAGGAACTTCGATCGCATACTTCGTTGCGTCCTGAATGGCTTTTTTACGGCTTTTCTTTTCATCATCTGTTGCTTTGGGTAGTGAGAAGGCATCCATGATCTTATTGAAAGCCTTAGTGTCCTCATCGACCAGCTTTAGTAATTGGGATTTAATATGCTGGCCCTTTTCTGCCCAGTCAGAGAATTCTTTCCATCTCGCATCCCATCCAGGTTTATGCGATGAAAGATTAGCTACCATCGTACCCAGCGAAATACCTAATGCTCCGACATAAGCAGAGATAGAGCCACCGCCCGGAGCCGGAGATTCGCTGGCTGTTTCATCGGCAAACTTATCAAGTTTCATATTGATAAGCGGAGATGCGCTACTGTCAGTCAGCATATATTCTATGATGCGTTTCTGCGGGTCAAATGGAGTAAGTTCATCCAGGCCCATAGATTTGATAGCGATCTTGATCAGTTCGCTTTCTGCTACACCCGTCGAGCGCTGTTGTTTTTCGAGAAAATATTTACCGGCATTGAGCATTGATTGTAATGGTATCAAACCAATGAGTTCTGAGCCGGTCACACGCATACCTCTGTGGAAGGCACTCTTGACACATTCATCTAAGGCAATATGAATAGG
>PLSN01000186.1 GCA_003165135.1 Bacteroidota bacterium | reverse complement strand
GGCTACTGTTATTTTAAAAAGAAAGACTTTCAGGCTGCTAAGTACCATTTCAAATCTGCACTGCAGCAAATGGCAGATACCAAAGATGAGCATGGCAAAACAGCTATCACGCCTGACCTCTATATGAGAATAGCCGAGTGCTATTTTGTAACAAAAGATTACAACAATGCGCTCAATTCATATGATAAAGTAGCATCTAAAGGATGGGGCGGTGCCGAATATGCACTATTTCAAAAAGGTGTAGTACAAGGACTAATGGGCAGAAATGAAGATAAGATAGCTACACTCAACTCACTCTTAGAACAATATCCAAAATCGATCTATGTAGACCAGGCTATATATGAAAAAGGGGAAACCTATACCGACATGAACAATAGCAATGCTGCTATCACGGCTTATGCTGAGGTCACAACCAGGTTTCCGACCAGCGCTCTCGCCCCCAAGTCTCTGCTGAAGATCGCGCTAGCCCTATACAATCAGAATAAAAAGGATGAAGCACTCGATGACTACAAAAACGTAGTTAAGAAATATCCGGAGACCTCAGAGTCGAAACACGCTATCTCTGCCATCAAAGACCTGAGTGTGGAATTAGGCCGTCCGGATGAATACGCGGCATACACCAGTTCTGAATCAGAAAAAGACTCGCTGACCTATCAGGCGGCGGAGCTTCCTTATTCAAACGGAGACTGTATCAAGGCCGTACCACTTTTCCAAAACTATTATACCAAATTTCCTAATGGCCTTTTCATCAACGAATCCCACTATTATCGTGCTGAGTGCCTGCTGAAGGCCAAGGCATACCCGGATGCATTCGGGGATTATCAGGCCATCATCACAAACAGGTATGCGAAATTCTACGAGCGTTCCCTGCTCAATGCATCAGGGATAGCCTACTATGAGCTGAAGGATACTGATAAGGCACATGATCTTTACCTTAAACTATTTGATGCTAGTTCTACAACAGCTAATACCTATACAGCTACACTGGGAGTGATGAAGACAGCATTCAAACTCAACAAGTATATAGAAGCGATCACGTNNATCACGTATGCCGACAAAATACTCAATAACATAGACAGCAAAGAAGGCGATGTACATGAAGCGCTATACATCAAAGCTAAATGCGCCTACGCTCAAGGTCAAAATGATATTGCTTATCTGAGCTTCAACCGACTATCGCTATCTACCATCAGTGAAAGGGCTGCTGAGGCCAAATATATGGTTGCGAAATTGCTTTACGATAAGCAGGAATATAAGGCATCTCTTGATACCTGCTTCAAGCTCAAGGGCCGTTTTGACAGTTATGACTACTGGGTCGTCAAAGCATTTATACTTATAGCTGATGACTATAAAGCGATGGACAATTCATTTCAGGCCAAGGCAACACTCGAGAGTATCATCGAAAACTACAAAGGTGACCAATCACTCGTGAATGAGGCCCGGGCCAAACTGGATAAACTGGATGCAGAGGCACTCGACCGAAGCAAGATACAAATGACTACACCTAGCGACTCGATATTATTAGAACAGGATCCAACTAATAAAAAATAATGAAGCGCCTGATCCTACATATTAGTTCATTACGAAGTATAAAATATGCTTTAGTAACTCTATGCCTTGTCTCTACATCACAGTCTCTATTAGCTCAGCAGGGCACCAATGACCAGGTAGTGATACTGAGAGAATATGAGGGCAAAGTCAAAGACGCCGACAAAGTTTCTCTGGCGCCAAACATACCGGAGGATAAAGAGACCACTCCTAAACTGACCTATACCGTACCTCAGAGGGATTTTAAAGATATAGCCTTCGAACCCAATCCGCTCAAGCCGCTCGGGATGAGTGCCGATAAACTCGAAAGGTATAATTCATCCTATATCAGGCTGGGTGTGGGTAGTCAACTCACTGCACTTGCAGATCTGATGTACAATGATCACAACAAGGCCAATACGCTCAAATATGGTGTTTTCTATCATCACCTTAATGAATATGGCTTCCATATAAAGAACCAGAAATACAGCGATGACAATGTAGGGGCCTATATGAAATACTTCGTGAGCAAACTCGAATTTGCCGCTGGGTTTAGTTTTCAGAACCTTCACACACATTTCTACGGTTCGCCTGACACAGTGTATGATGGCAAAGCGATCCTCCAGAACCTGCGTAACTACGACCTCAATATTGGCATCAAAAACAGTCAGAAGAACAAGGCTAACATAGATTATTATGCTCTCGTACGCGGCAATTATTTTCAGGAGACATACGGCAAAGGCAATGAGTATTTCGTAAATGGCAAAGTAGGTGCGGCATACAATTTTCTTAAGTTCCATTCAGCTTTTATCAATTTTCAGGGTGATGTATCCAGTTATAACACCACTCAGTCAAACCTGCTCAGGACATTGTTTTACACAAATGTAGGATATGCGTTTAATAATGACGACTGGAAGGCACGTGCGGCATTCACTCTGGCAGTAGATAATAGCACGGTATATGCCCTTCCGGACCTGTATATTGAGAAAAGGCTCTTTGAACACAAGTTAATACTATATGCCGGCTGGGAGATCAGGTTGGATAAGAATTCCTTCCAGTCGCTGTCCGCCACTAATAACTATATCAACTCGATCATCGACCTCAAAAACACAAGGGTCAGCGATTTCTCTGGCGGCTTTAAAGGCACCATCGAAGGTTTCACTTATAACCTGCGCTTCGCTTACAAGGATTTCTCAAACATGGCATTCTTCTATACCAATTACTTTGACACCAAGCGTTTTTATGTAGCCTACGATCCTAATGTAAAAGATTTTAATGGACTCATAGAACTGGGATACAACTTCAAGCAGAATTTCCGTCTGCTCTGGACCACTGACATCAATAGCTACAATGCATCCGAAAATCAATATGCATGGTACAATCCACTGCTAAAGTCATCGCTAAAGGCATCTTATATCATTGAGAAAAAGATCATCATAGGAATCGATGTTTATGGCTTTACAGATTATCATGGCTTCCTGGGTAATACTGACATACTCACTGTCAAAGGAACGGCTGATGTCAATCTGAATCTCGAGTACCTGTTCAATAAACGCCTGTCATTCTTTGGCTATCTGAACAACATAGCCCATCAACGCTACCAGCTCTGGGCAAACTATCCTGTCTACGGCATCAATGGAGTCGTGGGAGCTAAGTTTAGTTTCTAAGATATCCACACCCCATGTTAACGGACTGTGAATAGCGGTGCGCAAGTCCAAAAAGCCTAGTCCCCAAAAAAAGGTATCATTGTGGCGTTTTAACACAGTGATTTGGACATAGCCAGCTACATACAGGACTTACTTTGGGACTACGAATGCGTCATTATACCCGGTTTCGGGGGTGTTTTGGCGACATATCGCCCTGCCGAGATGATTCTGGCCGAGCATGCCGTCTACCCTCCGTCGAAATCTTTGGCATTCAACGAGTACCTGACCAACAATGACGGCCTGTTGATAACCTATATCCACCAGAAAGAGCAGATCAGTTACGCCGAAGCATCGGAGCAGGTGGAAAATTGGGTAAAAAAGACCAAAAGTCTCATCAACAATAATGAAGAGATATACCTGCCACGTATCGGGCGTTTCCAGCGTGATGTAGAGAAAAAACTCAGGTTCGAACCGGATATGTCAGTGAATTATCTTGCGTCTGCGTATGGACTAAGAAAAGTGATCGCCGAACCGATACTAAGAAACAAATCAGCCGAGACCATCGAGGTAATGGAACCACACAGAGCCTCTTATACATTGCCGAAGGCAAATAAAAAGTGGGCGATGGCTGCTGTGATCATTTTATTTCTTGCGCTTGGTACTACTCTCAATCTGATCTATCAGGGCGTAGATGTCAAACCGCTTAACCTCAATGCTGCAAGTGTACTGGGCTTTCTGGAAAATTTCGATAAACCTGTCGAGGCTATACCTGAGCCAAAACCCAGCATTAATAAAGAACTGCCGAGTATAACTGCTGAAACAAAACAATCGATCGCTGTACATTTTGAGCAGCCCTCCGCCTCTACCGATACCGCTATGGAGTATATGACTGCGAGTGCTTCGCCCGAGACCAACACTTTGAGCAAGACAACTGCACCAGATGTGAGACCATCATCAGGCAAAAAATACTATATCATCATTGGTTCATTCAAAAGGCGTGATAACTTCTACAATGCAGCAGCTTATCTGAAAGATAAACACCCCGGTGATGAGATATATGAGGACAGTTCTCTCGAGAGCAAAAGGGTTGGTTTCTATGCCGGAGACAACTATGAGGTAGCACTGGAGAAACTTAAAGAAGCCAGAAAAGACCAGCAGGACTATTGGCTGCTCGTAAAGAGATAATAAGCTGAATCACACTCATCCTACAATTCAAATTTTAATTTTCAATTTTAATTTCTAATTAGCAGCCATGTCGCGTCTGTCAATCAATATAAATAAGATCGCATTGCTCCGCAATTCACGCGGCAGNNGAGATACCTGATCTCATACAGTTCGCTAAAGACTGTGAACGGTATGGCGCGCAAGGCATCACAGTACATCCACGCCCTGATGAACGGCATATAAGAAGAAGTGATGTCTATGCATTAAAAAAAGTAGTCACTACCGAATTTAATATTGAAGGATATCCGACAGATGACTTTCTAAAAATGGTGCTGGAGGTAAAACCGGAACAATNNTCACAAAAGTGATTGCAGACTTGCATCAGGCAGGGATAAGGGTTTCGCTATTCATTGATCCGATCAATGCACTCATAGATGGGGCGAAAAATACAGGAGCCGACAGGATCGAGTTTTATACCGGTCCTTATGCTCATGATTTTTATACAGACAAAGATGCAGCAATAAAAGATTTCACTGCCGCCGCCAAGCACTGCAATGAAATAGGTATAGGCATCAATGCGGGCCATGACCTTAATCTCGACAATCTGAAATTTTTCAAACAATATATACCGCAACTGCTGGAGGTCTCTATAGGGCATGCACTGGTGAGGGACTGCCTGTATTATGGCCTGGAGAATACGATTCAACTATACAGAAGGCAACTGGAATAATATGATACCTATTGACAAATTCATCAGCGGCTTTTCTGAAACCATCGGAGGTGCATCCGATTCCAGCCCATGGGCCATCACTCAGACACTGCCTGAGATCATCATGGAGTTGATTTTAACTCTCGATAACGACTATGTAGTTCACAATAATATTGCGATACATCAGTCTGCTACTATAGAATCAGGTGCGGTCATCAAAGGGCCTGTGATCATTGGGCAGGACTGTTTCATCGGTGGCAATGCCTATCTGCGAGGCGGTGTGTATCTTGGCACATCTGTGAGCATCGGTCCGGGTTGCGAGATCAAGACCAGCATTATTTTCCCGCATACCACTATCGCTCATTTCAATTTTATCGGAGACAGTATCATCGGCAGCTATGTGAATTTCGAAGCTGGTGCACATACCGCCAATCATTACAACGAAAGGACCAACAAAAGAATTTTTGCACTCTATCAATCAAAAGCACTCGATACCAAAGTGGAGAAATTTGGTGCGCTGGTAGGAGATTCATCGAGGATCGGCGCTAACGCCGTCCTATCTCCGGGCACTATCCTTGTCGCTGAGAGCATTGTGAAAAGATTGGAACTCGTAGAACAAATATTGTGAAGGCTGTTTACCCTCTCCTTTGGAGAGGGCAGGGTGAGGTGTTATTTCAGCACTATTCCTTTCTCAACGAGTATCGTCCCACCTGTACAGTTAAAGATCTTAGCAGGGAATTTTTCGATAACAGAATAGTTATGTGTCGCCATCATGATAGGCGTATTATGCTCGCGGTTGATGCGTATCAGCAGGTTCATGATCTCGTTAGAGGTTTCCGGATCGAGGTTACCTGTGGGTTCATCTGCTATCAGTACAGGAGGATTATTTAGCATAGCGCGCGCTATCACGAGACGTTGCTGCTCACCACCCGAGAGTTGATAGATCATTTTTGATTCTTTGCCCTGCATGCCTACTTCGGCCAGCACTTCCTCCATACGATGCTGGATAGTATCCTTGCTTTCCCAACCCGTGGCCTTGAGTACGAACTCCAGATTTTGTGCAGCAGTAA
>PLSN01000461.1 GCA_003165135.1 Bacteroidota bacterium | reverse complement strand
TAGACCCTAAGGTGATCGTAGAGCGGGGCATGGACATATACCTGACCATGATATTCGAGTTCGGGTATTTTCACGGGGATCCGCATCCGGGCAATATACTCGTGCGAGAGGACGGTACGATCATCATTCTCGATTTTGGCATGATAGGCCAGCTGATGAAAAAAGACAAATATGCCTTCGCAGGGATATTCATATCCATGGCTCGCAATNNACAGACATGCGCCAGTTCGTCTATGACCTCAATGACCTGATAGAAGACTATGCCTATCTCGATGTGAGCGAATCAAGCATACAGGATGTGATACAGCGCCTGCAGAAGATCATGTATGAATACAAGATCACTGTGCCAAGCGGTATCTTTATCATCTTCAGGGCATTCGCGATACTGGAAGGTATAGGCAAAAAAATGCATCCAAACTTCAGGACCTATGACTTCATTAGGCCATATGGTCAACGGCTAGTGACCGAGCAGCTCAAACCTGAAAATCTGGCTGAAGAGGCCAACAGCCGTTTCTCGACTTTCGCATCGATGCTAAATACATTTCCGGCAGAACTCAAAAGCATCATGCAGAAAACCACACGCGGGAAACTGCATTTTGAAATTGAATTGCAAGGATACGGATACGCTCTGAAGAAATGGGACAGTATCACAAACAGGCTCTCGGTCACCTATATCATCTGCGCACTGATGATCTCATCATCTATCGCCCTGCTGCCAAACTATCCCGAAGAAATGAAGTTTTACTATGGCATAAACCGGTGGAGTTTTTGTGGCTACTCCATAGCTGGTGGGCTATTTGTCATACTGATGTACACCATCGTCCGAAGGAGGATATATAAGTAAGGGACGAGTGGCGAGCAACGGGGGACGTTAATACAATCGACGCTATTACAAGATTTATAAATAAAAAAGGGGCTGAAACATCAGCCCCTTTTTTGTAAATATATCTTTCAGATTATTTTACGATAAACTGTTTTACTGATCTTGCGCCATCTGCATTGATCACAAGAAGATAAGCTCCCGGAGAAAGATTGCTCATTTCAAGTGGTACTTGTTTAGTTCCTGTCACATCGATGCTCTGAGTATTGATAGTCCTGCCCAAACCGTCTACTATAGACATTGTACCGTTGATGCGTGTATCAGACGATACAGTCACAGTAAAGTTGCCCTGATTTGGGTTAGGATAGATATTGAGGTTTAGCCCTGCAGATACTTCTGATATGCCTGAAGGATTTGATACAGTGAGTGAATATGGAAATACACTCGCAAAATTATAATTCTGAAAACATGAATCATATGTAGTACCTGCAAGTGTGAAATGTCCGCAGCCATTACCTGTGATAGTCAGCGGATAGTTAGCAGTAGCTGCATAAGTAGTTCCCGTAAAAATTGCGCAGGCAAATTGACCTGGTTTTAGCCAGGTTCCATTTGCCGGATTGCTGCTTTGTGTCATACCCGTTGGAATGCCAGTGATAGAAATTATTTCAATAGAATCTATAGGTGCTTTAAACGTCCCGGCAGGAATTGCAGAAACAAAATAATGTGCATCCAAAGAATCAGGAACCTTAATAGTAACTGTACCCGAAAAAGCTTGACCACCATATATAGTATCCAGAGACGCAGGATATACATAAGTACCGGAAGGATAGTGCGCACTTGCCGTATCAGGAGTACATTGTGCTGATGCACCTAATGCTAATCCCGCAAAAATTGATAGAAGAAGTAGTGTTTTTTTCATTGTTTTTGTTGTTTTTGTTTTTGTACTTTCCAAAATAAGGTAATAAATCGCTATTTGTCAAAATGATTTTCATAAAAAATGGGAAATCTGACATATATCATAAATACTAATTTTTAATTTGTAAAAAAAGGGAATGATCGATGACCATTCCCCCTTTGGTGAGATTTATCTAAAAGGATATTATCTGACTATAAACTGTTTGACTGACTTGCTCTCTCCTGTATTGATCATAAGGAGATAAGCTCCTGCTGAGACATTCCCCAGATCCAGATATATCTGACTGGTACCCGTCACATTTATATTTTGGACCTTTATCACCCTACCCAATTGATCAAGTACTGACATGGTGCCACTGATATGGTTTGAAGAGGATACAGTCACAGTGAAATTGCCCTGATTCGGATTAGGATAGATGCTTAGATTTATCCCTTCAGTGACCTGAGAGATACCTGCCGGGTAGCAGACATTGAGAGAGAATGGGAATATCTTGGTAAAATTGTAATTCTGCTCACACTGTCTGATGGTATTTCCATTGTACGTGAAACTTCCGCAGCCGGTACCTGTGATGGTAATAGGATAGTTGCCGGCAGGTGTCACGGCACCATTCACAGTACCCGAAAATACAGCACAGGCATAAGTAGATGGATAGAGCCAAGTACCAACAACCGGATTGCTGACGCTGGTGATACCTGCAGGATACCCTGTGATACTGGTAATGTCTATAGAATCAATATGTGCGAATCCGATTCCCGGTGGTAAAGTGAAGCCTGTGACAAAATCACTGACATCGAGTGAGTCCGGCACCTCTATGCTGACCTGACCAGAATATGCCTGATTTGTTATGATACATTGGATAGAAGGAGGAGATACATAGATCCCATTGCCAAACAAGGTCGTATCTACCGTGCAAGCACCTGTGCCATTACAAACATTGAGGCTGTAGTTGATATAAGCCGACAAACTACCGCTGACACATGAATCTATTGGAATACCCACTACATTGCCGTGGACACATCCTCTGCCGTGAATGTCTAATGGATAATTTCCCACAGTTGCAGTAGTAGTACCTGAAAACAAAGCACAGGCATATTGCCCACCATGAAGCCAAACAGAGTCTCCCGGATTGCTCTGTGCTGTGATGCCTGCAGGTGCACCATTTATACTATCTATAAAGATCGAATCAACATGTACAAAATAAGTATTGGCAGGTAAAGCTTGTACAAACAGATGCGCATCAAGTGAATCCGGTACCTTAATATTCACTGTGCCTGAAAATGAATGACCCTGAAGAATACATGGCAATGTCGCAGGATAAACTGTGACACCAGCCGTGAACTGGGTAGTATCAGGGGTACATACCGTATTAACCACAGGATTACATACACTAAGGCTATAGCTAAAATACGATGGGAGGACACCACTGTAGCATGTTTGTATCGGATTGCTATTCACGGTACCATGTACACAGCCGATACCGTATACAGTCAGAGGATAAGATCCTGCTGCTACAGTAGTAGTACCCAGAAACTGCAGGCAGCCATATTGGTTGGCATACAGCCACTGTGTATCTGTAGGATTAGTAGCTACCGAGATACCCGCAGGTGCTCCGGTGACACTGT
>PLSN01000023.1 GCA_003165135.1 Bacteroidota bacterium | reverse complement strand
CAGGCTGATGAGCGTACCCGCATCTACAGAGAGCTGTTTGATTACTACAAAGAGGCCGGTCTATTTGACTTGCCTGATGAATACTATGATCAATTCATCAACTACCTCAACCTGCCTGTGGACTTCCTCAAGCATAATTCTGACTATACCATCACCAAGACCATTCTGGACAAATACAAGAAATTCGGCCTGGAGAAGGGTTTTATCAAGTAAGTTTTAGTGCACTTATTGTTTGAACACAGCCTGCTTATTTTTTCAGTTATACATATAAATAATCCTATTTTTCAATTATTGGGCTATTTTTAAGCCTATTCTTATAGTGTTGATGATTAGCTAAATTCAAATACTATAATTTAATATTGCTATTTATTTAATGTATAATGAAATTTCACTTTTGTGTGATTTCACCAAAAAACCATCGAATAATCTCCAGGAGCGAAGTCAAGATAGCCATCGAAAAAGTAACCTGCCTCACTGGCATAAGTCCGGAATGATAATAATAAGAAATGTAATGGTCTGGAGGTCCGAAACGGATCCTTGGAGACCCCTTTGGAGANNAAATATAGCTAATTACCGGAACATAAACAATGGCAATTATTTTACTTGCCGGTTTTGGTAGTTGATAAAATAAAAAGCCCTTGCTTTCGCAAGGGCTACTGATTATATTGACCGTAAGGATTATTCTACTACAAATTTCTTGGTGTAATTCTCACCGTTCACTGTGACCTTGGCGAAGTACATCCCTGCAGGCAGGGTTTTAGTAATATCCACATTATAGTTACCTGCCTGTTCTTTTTCACCTTTGAGTGTAGCTACCTGCTTGCCTGTGATATCAGTGATAGAAGCATTGACCATTGCAACTGCATCGAGTGTATAAGATAAGGTACCATGTCCTGCCATCGGATTAGGGTATATNNTGATGATATTGTTTACACCTGTGTTAGTACTTGGTGGCAGTGTGGTGACATAGAGATAATAAAAGAACTGCATCTCCTGATTGGTGGTCAATCCGAAAACCTGATTGAAACTGGAACCATTGGTATATGTCGTCTGTGCTATGAGTCCTGATGTTTTGTAGTTGATCGGATAAAAATCAGGGAAAAATTCTATCGGAGGATGCTCCCAGTCATAGTAGCCAAGGTTTACGACTCCATTGGGGCTATTATAACTCATAAAACCATTATATATAGTATCAGTGCCAAGGTCAGAAGTTTGGGTATTGTCAAAATTATAGATGTTGAAGCCTACCCCCATTTTATGGGTGTGAGAATTTATCATCCATATGTATCTGATGCTATCATTTCCTGATATACTGCCGCTGGCACCACTGCCATTATCCTGGTCTTCATCTATACATATGCTGGTAGAGTGCGCCGGTATCCTGTTATTATTATATGGAGGGTATAAGTCAATATGCCCCAGCGTATTATTGTTATTCTCTCTGGATTGCATCTGTATCATGCTATCATTGACATCCCTGGGCCTGGTGCTGATATTCGCATAAACATCAAATGGCAAAATAGCGTAAGTACTATAATTCAGCATGTGAAAGTCAAAATCAAAATACGTGGCCTGAGGCCAGAAAAAAGCGGTCTGGTTTGGCAGGGCCAGATTCTGCGAATACAGCCATACTGAGACTACGCTCTGGCTTGTTTCAAACGGAGAGACTGTATTAGCACCATTCAGTACTACTTCTCTCAATCCGGTAGCTACTTGCATTGCATCAGCAGAGTCATCCAGTACATTGAGGATAAAATGATGCGAGAATGATGTCATCTGTACATTCACAGCATATGCCTCTACATCTGTCGGAAAGGTGGCTTGGTGCATTAGCAAATACTCGACCTGATTCTGTCCTGATATATTTTTTATAAAGAAAGGCCCATAGCGCAATTGTATACCCGCACCTGCTGCGGGCTTAGGCAGCTTAGCCGAGAATGGGCCACTGGTGGCAGTATCTGTATAGTAAGCATTGATTACCGTTGTATCAATATTATTGGTAAACTGCGCTGCACTGTCCATGATCCACTGGCGTATATACTCCACCTGAATATTGGTCAGGCCTGTGCTGGCCTGCGAGTGTGCTACAGAGTCAGGTTCACCAATAGGTAATCCGAGATCGGTATCAAACCAGCTGCCCGCTTTCTTCAACAGATAACTCTGATAAGGTTGGTCCATCCATACCAACTGCTCGCCCCTTTGCTGTGCTGCTATGTTCATAGGGGGCTGGTTGAATATCTCAGCATATACTGCTGCTGCTGTCGTATCAAACCTCAGCGCAGAGCCCGATACTGCACTATGACAGCCTGCATTAGAGCATTGAGTATTTAAAATATTGTAGACCACCGGGTAGCCTGCGCTGAAATTGTACTGTGAGAACACAGTAACAGAAGCAGGCAGCAGGGATATCAAAAGGAGTAATTTTTTATACATGATGGGCATTTTTTATGATCAAACTACATATTCATGTGAAAATAAATAAATTAAATATCTGGCAGATAATTATTTGTGTTAAATAAAATCAGGTTGGAAAGCTTTTAACTAAAAAAGCCCTCGCTATCCTGCAAGGGCTTTGACATATATTTTAAAGATAAGTTTATTCGACTACAAATTTTTTCGTATAGGTTTCACCACCCACAGTAAGCCTGGCGAAATACATTCCTGCGGAAAGAGACTTGCCCTGAGTGATATCTATACTATAATTTCCGGCCTGTTCTTTATCGTCTTTCAGTTTTGCTATTTCCTTTCCTGTGATGTCCAGTACAGAGGCATTGACAGTAGCAGATGCAGCTAGTGTATAGAAGATAGTACCTGTGCCTGCTATTGGGTTAGGGTATACATTGAAATCAAAGCCTCCCTGTATACTATTGATACCTGAAAGGCCCATTGGTATCTGAGATGTATAGAGGTAATAGAACAACTGCATTTCCTGAGCAGTAGTGAATCCAAATGTCTGATAGAAGCTTGAGTCATTCTGATAAACGGTTTCTGCGATCAGGCCAGATGTCTGAAAGTTGATCGGATAAAGTGTTGGGAAAAATTCTATCGGCGGATGCTCCCAGTTATAATATCCCAGATCGACCACACCGCTCGGGCTATTGTAGCTCATAAAGCC
>PLSN01000431.1 GCA_003165135.1 Bacteroidota bacterium | reverse complement strand
ACCAGAAGATACATGAGAAGACCAAGCTGGAGACTACTTTGGTCTTGTGCGTATTGAGGTCTAAAGCAAGAAGCACACCCACAGGGATAGAAAGCAGTATCGGCGTCAGGAAGGCAATACCGGTAAGGCCACCATGCTGCCTGACCTTGACCAGAAAGCGTGTGCCACGGGAAAATCTCTTATTAAGTTGTTTGGGAAAGGTCTTTAACAACCAGATACGGATGTAGCCTCCGAGATAAGTAAAGATGATGATTCCGGTAATGCCGCCGAGGATATTTGATACTGTACCTGAGATACCCATATTACCAGTTACTACAGCAGAAGATGCCAGAGTGAACTTCACAGTAGAACTGAGGAAAATAACAATATCGGATATAAATTTGAGTATCATTTTTTTGAGCGTTGCAAGTGTAATGTTTTGTACGGAGAACTGACAGAAAAAGTTCCAAACTTTTCAGTGAGCGTACTAAATAAAACAGTGTTTGAACATTAGTCATTTTTTCTACTATTTATTTGATAACGTGCATTAGTCCGATTTTTAAAATAAAATACATAGGTTTGCGCCTCCATTTTAGAGAGGTAAATACAACATGGAAAACAAAAACACGCTCATTGGTACTATTTTGCTGGCTTTCCTGATATTCGGGTTATTCTGGTATTCTAATAAATTTAGCAAACCTACCACTCCAGCTGCCAAGGCTGGTACGACCCAAACGCAATCTACACCTGGTACTTCAGCGACCAGTGATAATACTACCCAGCCCAATACAGGCAATGATACGATCATAACATCAGCTCCTGTTGCATTGGATTCGGCTGCTGCCCAAGGTCAGTTGGGTCCCTTCGCTGCCGCTGCCAATGGTACAGATAAGGACTATGTGATAGAAAATGAGGTCCAAAAGATCACTATCTCCTCACGCGGTGGCGCCATCAAGAGTGTATTACTCAAAAAGTATACCACATGGGACAAAAAGCCATTATATCTTTTTACAGACAAGACACAGCAGTTCAGTTATCAGTTTGTTATAGCCGGAAATAGGATTGTCAATACCAAGAATCTCTATTTCGAACCGATAGGAGAATCATTTGCGGTCAAAGGAGATGAGCAGAAAACGATCACTTTCCGTCTCAAGGCCGGTGACGGACAGTATTTCGAGCAGAAATACACACTCAAGGGAAATGACTATCATGTAGGCTATGATGTCACCGCAGTAGGCCTGGACAAGATCATGCCTAATAGCAATGATATTCAGCTGACATGGACCAATACCCTACAGAACCTGGAGCATTCGGTCGCGACTGAGCGCCGCTATTCGGCCTTATATTATAGATACAGCAGCGGGGATGTGGCCCATCTCGATGAGGATAAACCAAACCAGCAGGATGCTCTGACTGGCAAGGCTGACTGGATATCATTCAAACAGCAGTTCTTTAATGCTACAATATTTGGCAAGGGCCTGTTTAAAGGAAGTGTGAAGGCGGACTTTAATAAAGATGAGAAGAACTATGTCAAGAAATATGATGCTACGCTCATCATGGACTATCATCCGGCACAGACTGCTACTTATGCGATGGGATTCTATTTCGGACCAAACAGGTATTCTACACTGAAAAAATCCGGCGACGATTTTGAGAGTATCATCAAGCTTTCCCCGGACAATTTTGTTTTTAACTGGATAAAATACATCACCAAGTTTGCCATCATACCGGTGTTTAATATCCTTGATGCAGTACATTTGAATTATGGCATTATCATATTGATCCTCACTATCTTATTGAAACTTGTCTTAACTCCTTTGACATGGAAGGCCATCAAGTCAGGCGCTTTCATGAAAGTATTGAAACCTGAGATAGATGCTCTGAAAGAAAAGTACGGAGACGACTCACAGAAGATATCTACCGAGCAGATGAAGATCTATCAGAAGGCCGGAGTGAGTCCATTCGGAGGTTGTCTGCCGATGCTTCTTCAGATGCCGATCCTGCTCTCGATGTATTACTTCTTTCCTAACTCTATCGAGCTCCGTCAGCAGCCTTTCCTATGGGCGTCTGACCTGTCCAGCTATGATGCCATATTCACTTGGGTCACACCGATACTAGGGCAGGACCACTTGAGCCTTTTTACAGTGCTAATGACCATCACGTCTATACTCTCAGCTGTATACAACCAGAATCAGAGCGGTATGGCTAACACCCAGCCGGGTATGCAGTACATGCCATATATCATGCCGGTGATGCTGATGTTTATGTTCAATAGCTTCCCTGCGGCGCTCACTTACTATTATCTCCTTCAGAATGTACTCACTGTAGCTCAGTAATGGGTGATGCAAAAGTACTTTATAGACGAGGCTGCACTCATAGCTAAGGTAGAGGAGAATAAGAAGAACCCTGCTAAGAAATCAGGCCTGATGAAGCGCCTCGAGGACATACAGAAGCAGGCTGAAGCTCAACAGAGAGGTGCTAAGAAGAAGTAACAACTTCAGCATAAAGCTTATGTTATCAAGTAAGACAACTAGTATGTTTGTGGTGAAATAATTTGAGCTCATAAAAGCTTTTGTGAAGCTATATGGAGTGCTTTTTGATATATTAGCATTACACTACTAAAATCGACCCCTACATGAAAATTCTCTTTTGCATATACCTTGTTTGTTTTAGCTACATAGCACAGTCGGAGAAATATAATCATGGCATCCCTATTACTATAGAGTCAGCTATTAAGTTTAAGACATTAAATGAAGCTTTAATACTTTCAGCTGATTACGAAGTAGTTGAGTGCAAAATTGTATTTATCACAAAAGATGGGATATTTCTCCCGTCAGGGCCACAGACCTTGAAGAATCCTATCATTAGAAATATGCTTTCTCTGTCCCAATCAGGCGATAAGCTTATATTTTCAGAAATAATCGTTAAGCATGGAGATCAACAGCTCAAATTGGAGGATAAGGCCTATGTCATTCAATAGACAAAATCGCTACGAATCCATTGTTTTGGATTTCTGTCAACTGTCAACCGAATCTCTTCGATCAATGTGCAAATGTAAAAATCAACAGAAGTACCACCCCGATTAGAGCCAATGCTCCATGCAGGATCGCGAGACCTTTTGGTGCTGGCCGACTTGTGACATCATAATATAACAGCGCTATACTGGATAGCCCCGCCAATACTAGTATGGTCAAACAGACAGTAGGAAGGGATTGGTAAATGCTAAACACGACAAGCAATGTCATCGCGGCTGTGACCAATATAGCATGCAGCGCAGCTATAAAAGGAGGCCTCTTCTTGTCTCTCAATAGTAGTATAAACAGATAAATACTCAGGAAAAATGCTAGTGCTAAAAAACCTATGGCATCATAAATGAAATTCATGCCGATGCAGTCGCATGTAGCAGTTGAGATAGCGGCTACTATCAAGCCTGCCGTAGCTTGTGTACTTTTCTGAATAAGTGCAGATGCTGCCTGAGCAGTAGTGTCGGACACAGTAATAGTTGAATCCTGCTGATTGGCAGATCCGTTCGGATGTTTCTTTGATAGCAACTTAGCCGCTTCCTCAGGGGTAAGTTTTTTTTCTTTGATGATTGTCACCGATTCGTGTGAATGCATTCGTGGTTTGTCATCATATTCAGTGATCGTATCCCCCTTTTTATATGATCCATGTATATCAGAAGGGTTAGAGCTGATCTGCGCATTGACTGATATATTGAATAGTATTAGTATCGGGAGTATTTTGAAAGCGATAAATTTCATAAATGATGTTTTCTGGTTATCCGTCAAACCCTATGCCAATANNAATTTTATTTGGAATGCATTGTGGATATAATTTCCTATTGACTTTATGGCATAAAAAAAGCGGGGCATTTACTCCCCGCTTTGTATTCCTGACAACTGATTCTTAGTTTTCTCCCTGTCCGAGAAGTACTTTCCTTGACAGTTTGTATTTTCCTGTCTTTTTGTCTACGTCGAGGAGTTTTACTTTGATCACTTCGTTCTCTTTCAGTACTCCGTCCATTGTTTCGAGACGTTTGTTTGAGATCTCTGATATGTGGAGCAGACCTTGTTTGCCTGGCATGAACTCTACGAATGCGCCGTAAGGCATGATAGATTTCACAGTAGCCTCA
>PLSN01000034.1 GCA_003165135.1 Bacteroidota bacterium | reverse complement strand
CGAATTGTTTTGACAATTTGCAAAATCAGCCGAACCAATCTTGATATGATGCTCATTGATCCATCCTTCTATGCCTTTGCCTTGTATCTCTAGGAAATCCTTTGTCGGGATTATCTTTTTGCCACTCAGATAGCTAAAGAGCTTTTTACTGAGCGGGTGAGATGAATGATAAGTGAGAGATGCAATATAAATTAGCTCTGTATCACTAAGCTGAGAACCACTATAGCTGATATTCAGTTCCTTTTTATTGGTGATCGTGCCAGTCTTGTCAAAGATTATGGCTCTGATCTTTGTGAGCTTTTCAATAATAAAGGTGTTTTTGAGATAGATACCATGCCTACCCAGTATACGGATGACATTACCAAGAGTAAAAGGTGTAGAAAGCGCCAATGCACAAGGGCAGGTTATAATCAATACTGCTGTGAAGGCATTCATAGCCCTGTGAATATCTGTCCTGATCCAGAATACAGCAGCGGCTGTAGCGATACAAATCACTATAGGTGTGAAATACCTGCTCACTCTGTTTGCCAGCATTGCGCTGCTCGCCTGTTCTTTATTTTTAAACGCATCATCATTCCATAGCTGTGTGAGATATGAATGCGACACATCCTTGATGATCTCCATCTCTATGGCGCTGCCGATCTGCCTGCCCCCTGCGAAGACCGTCTCTCCTATTTCTTTGGGTACAGAGTTAGACTCCCCTGTCACAAAGCTATAATCGATCATGGCACTCCCTTTCAGCAGGATAGCGTCAGCCGGGATAAGTTCCTGATTTCTCACGATAATCTTATTTCCTACTTGCAATTTGGAGAGTGGTATCGTTTGCTCTATACCATCTTTTCTGATGCTAACCGATACAGGGAAATAAGATTTGTAGTCGCGCTCGAAGGAAAGCGTAGCGTAAGTTTTATTCTGAAATAATCTCCCTATTAGCATCAATAAGGTAAGGCTCGCCAATGTATCCATATAGCCAGCCCCCTGCTGAAGAAATATATCTACGCTGCTGCGGATAAACATAGCAAGCATGCCCAGCACAATAGGAATGTCCATATTCAAACTGCGCTGACGCAAAGCTGTGTAGGCTGAGACAAAGAACTCCTGTGCGCTGTAGAATAAAACAGGAAGCGCCAACAAGAAATTGGCATAGCCGAAAAACCGGTGCATCGGATGATCACTTAAAGCAGTAAACCCGAGATACTCGGGGAAACTCAACAGCATGATATTGCCAAAACAGAAAAATGCTACACCTATTTTGAGATAATATTGTTTGGTAGAAACTGTCGTCTTGGCATTCTCCAGGTCATTCATATTCAGCTCAGGTGCATACCCTAGTCTGGCGATCAGCTCTACAACTTTCCGGAGGGATATTTCCTCAGACCTGAAGGTCAGCCGAACTTCTTTGCGCAGGAAATTAACCTGCGCTTTGGTGATGGCAGGCTGTATCTTATAGACATTTTCCAGCAGATAGATGCAGGAACTGCAATGTATAGACGGAATAAAAAAGGTAACAACTGTTACCTTACCATCTGAATATTGTATCAGCTTTTTGACACTTTCTGCATCATCGAGCCATTCATACTTAGTATTATTATACAGATTTTTCTGACTGGTGCCGGGCCTTTGGTTCAGGTCGTAGTAGCACTCGAGGTTATTTTCACCCAATAGCTCATACACCGTCCTGCAGCCACTACAGCAGAAGTTCTTATGGTCATATACCATACTGCCTTCATCACAGTCTTCACCGCAATGGTAACACTTAGCGTGTACATTTGTCAGGGTATAAACTGCTTCGGCCATTTGTGATCCTTAGTTCTTAGTCCCCGTGACAAGTATTGACACCTACTATATCCCATACAGGACAGTAAAACAGGGCTGCTGTAACGACAGGTACCAATGCGATAAAGCCTACCCACCATGGCCCAACCAGTCCTGCATAAAAAATAATCGCGATGGCAATAATCATTCTTACTAAACCATCGAAAGCTCCTACGTTCCTTTTCATGATCTTTTGTTTTATAGCACAAAAATGCGCTCATATTGACTTTCAGGACATGAGTTGGGTCAGACCGAAATATGACTTTTGTCAGAGTTCTTTGGGCCCATAGATGCTTTTAACTTAAAAAATTGCTTAGTAATGCATTTATTGGCTAATTTGTATAATAAAATTGCTGCAATGCGTCCTAGTGTGAAGTTTATGGGGGTGATACTGCTCGCCTTATTTTCTTTCTTGTCATGTCAGGCCCAGCAATCTAGCTCAGATAAGTTGAACTTTGAGATCAGTATCCCGACGAGCTATCATTTATCAAATAGCACAACTGATGCAGACAGGATCAATGCTCTGATGACAGCCAATCTAACAGCAAGGACAGCTTTAGCTTCTGTAACGATCTATTCTTTTCATCAGAAATTTCCAGGTTCACACTATCAGTACCTTCGCAATATATATGAACTAACATGTGCCAATACATTATCAAATGATTCTGCAGTATTGTCATTGCACGCGACCGACCCGGTCAATTTCGTTTATCTCAGGGAGATGCCTGCTATAATAGCTCTCGGTGGTTCATACACACCTGATGATTATCATGGGGTGACAGGGGCTGATTGCAGTACGCAGCTTGATTTTATAAATGCAACAACGGCATGGGGTATCACCAAGGGGAATCCCAAGATCACTCTAGGCATCAATGATCCAAGTGGTTTTGACCTGAAAAATCCGGACCTGAAAGGTCAGATAATCGGTGTAGATAGTTTCAATCGTCCGGATTTTCACGGCACAGCAGTGGCTGGATGTGCCGCGGCCCATACAGACAATGGTATCGGGATAGCAGGTATCGGTTTTAATTGTTCATTATCAGTCGATAGCAGGGGTGGCGATGATATCAGTCTGTTGATGTCTAATGCTGGCTTGAGAGTCATAAATAATAGTTGGTTCTATGGTTTTTATTGTACGAGTACTTACCAGCCGGGAATATTTGTCGAAGATGAACTGGTGTATGATGAAGTATATGAAAATGGCACCAGTACATGCTTTGCAGCAGGCAATGGCCTCAGCGGAGATGGGCACTGCCCGAGTATTTTCAGTTATGCCTATCCGGGTACACTTGACCATATCATCACTGTCGGACCCACCGGGCATCAAAATTCTTCGGGCACTAATGTAGTGGTCAATTCCAGCTGTCCTCCATCCGGTATTCCCTGGCTTTGGAAATATTGTCATGCTGAAAGCCCCGGCAATGACATCGGGCAATATGGCACTTTAAATTATCAAGCCAATGACAGAGTAGATATTTGCGCACCAGCATACAACGTCGTATCGACAGTCTACACACCTGTAGATACATCGATCCACTATACTAATGCTGCATGCGGCACCTCATTTGCCAGCCCTATAGTGACGGGAGCTTTGGGCTTGATGCTCTCCGCCAACCCCTGCCTGAGCCCCTATCAATTGGAGTATTTATTAAAGACCACTGCACATAATATGGACTACATAGAATACCCTCCGGGCAGCGGAACTAATCTCAATCAATATTATGTCGGTAAAATGGGCGCCGGTGCGCTTGATGCCGGTGCTGCTGTGACTGCAGCGAACACTTTCAACTGTAATGACACAAGCACTCAAACGATGTATATCGAAGGCATCGAACTAAATACCATATGTGCACCCGGTTATAGTTCGAATGGAGTGAAGCCTACTTTTTCGGTGATCATCGATCATGGTACACCACCCTATACCTACCGGTGGGATGTGATACCCGGCAATAATACAACTCTCGATGATTATGTTTCAGCCACGCCATCTGTGACTAGCGGCAATTTTGCTGCATATCGCCTTGGGGTATATGATGCATCTCCTATACCTAAGGAAGCTTCCCGATTGATCGTGGTAAACCTTACTACTGATCAAACACCTAAATTGGTCATGAGAGATTCATACATGGATATGGCGAATGAACCAAACTCACAGGCTGACAATGATGCCTATGATTGGCAGCTATGGCTGAGCCCCGATCTGGTGAATAGGGTAAACAACGATCAGGCTTTTATAA
>PLSN01000100.1 GCA_003165135.1 Bacteroidota bacterium | reverse complement strand
GATACGTTAATAGTCAAATTAAACCTGTATTAGTTGAATTTTTCTGCCAGTGATTGGCGTCCACGTCATCCACATCATATGGTCGGCGAGGGCGCAAACCATGAGCAAGAAGATTGCTTCCCCGCCTACTAGATGATCAAACGGGCAGGGAAAAATGACATTTGATCTTTTATATTGAATTTTACTCGCAAACCACTTCCTCATATCAAAACAATCATTATGAAAAATACCTCAGCTCTACTATTCTTTGCACTATATATCCTTTCTGCTTTTTCGTCCATTGGACAAACTACCAACCTCATCCGTTTTTATGAAAATGCAAAAGTAGGCTACAAAGATGCCGGCGGCAACGTAGTGGTCAAACCGGAATATGTCGCAGGCAGTGAGTTTAGCGAAGGCTACGCTATCGTAATGCGCAATGGCAAATGCGGCTATATCAACTCAAAAGGCGAGATCGCGATTCCTTTTCAGTATGATGATGCCTGTCTCTTCGTCAATGGCATGGCATTCGCGATGGTGAATAAAAAATACGGCTATATAAATACTTCCGGCACCTTCGTCATACAGCCTGCATTTGACTATGCAGAGCAGTTCAGCGCTGGGCTGGCGCTGGTCACACAGGGCGGCAAAACAGGTTTCATCAATACCTCCGGTGCTTTTGTGATACCTGCACAGTATGATAAAGCGATGAGTTTCCAAAATGGCATAGCTGCAGTGAGAAGCAATAGCAAATGGGGCTATATAGATACTAAAGGAAACGCAATATTACCCTTGAAGTACGATGTAGCGTCTGCATTTCGCACAGACGGTACTGCAGAGGTGATGATCGGACATGAGAGATTCAAGATAGACCGCAGCGGCAAAATTCTCGAAGAACTAAAAAACCGCGAAGAGGAAGAAGATAGAGAGCACCGGAGATAACCCGATCCCTAGCCAATATTATATCCCCATTTTCCTTTTGCTTTCCCAAGGTAAAAAACCTGCCTGACTATCAGTATTTTAAAAATATCCTTGTAATTCTTAAAATATTCACAGACCTTTAATCGTCGAACTAAATAATTAGTTCACTAATCAACTATTGATAAATGAACAATTGGGATATAACTAAAAGCATCGGCTACTCGGTCATGAACCTGGCCAGGCAGATCAGCAGAAATGTGAACCAGCATATCGCATCGCTCAATGACGATGTGACCATGAAGCAGGGTGCTGTGCTATATTTCATAGCCCGCAGCGCAAACGAAGACCTGATACAGCAGGACATAGCAGAGATGATGGACATCAATAAATCTGCTACACTCCGGACCATTGACATCCTTGAGAAAAAGGGCTTCGTAAAACGCTTCCCGGTGCCTAATGACAGGAGGAAAAACAGGATCGAGGTCACTAAACAGGGATTGAAGGTAGTAGATGCTTTCATAGAGTCAGTCAAAGAAAAAGATATGGACCTGAAAAAGAGTGTGACTGATGAGGAATTAAAGGCCTTTTTTAAAGTAATGGGGATCTTGCGCAAAAAAGTTTGCGAAGAGTAAAAAAATTTAAAATAATAGTTGCCTATCAAACGACTTACTATGAAACTGAATACTACACAACAGTTTAAACAAAAACAGTATTTCGTTTAACCCTCAAACTAAGCAACATGAAAAAGCCATTACTCTCGATCGTCATCCCTGCCAAAAATGAAGCCCGCTATATAGGAAGAACGCTGGACGCTATAGCCAGTCAAACCGGGATACCCGCTCATACTCCTATCATCATAGCAGACGCAGGCTCTACAGATGCTACTATCGAGATCATATCACAGTACAGCGGTCTGCTCAATATCAGCGTGGTCGATGGAGGGCTTCCTTCTGTCGGTCGCAATAAAGGAGCTGCGCATACGGATAGTGAGTATATTCTCTTCCTCGATGCTGACGTCACTCCCGGTGAGCCCGATACGATCAGTAAGGCACTACAGCTCGCTATCGAAAAAAACCTCGATCTGGTCTCCACTCATATCCACTCAGTCAATGGAAATTTTGTAGATAAATGTTTCTGGCAGCTGCATGGCCTGGCATCTACCACCAAAATAGTTGGAGCATTTGCGGCAGGCATGTTTATCCTGATAAAGAGTGAAACTTTCAGAAAGTTGAGAGGATTTGATGAAACAATTGCCTTAGGTGAAGACTGGGAGCTGACACATCAGGTGAGGCCCGAAAAATTTCAGGTGTCTGAAAGCTATATCAATACAACTAATCGCAGGTTCTCCGCACAGGGATACCTGAGGACCTTCTACCAGTATATCATGGTCGCCTCCAGTGAGCGATACAGGCACCAGAANNGAAAAATATATACTCCATCCTCATAGTGATAAGCGCAATGCTGGCACCCGTCTCATTGACACAGGCCCAGTCTAATTGTGTCAAGGTCCAAATAACTGGCTTCAGGGTCACATCGGGCAAACTCTATGTCTCCATATACAAAGACCAGGAAGCTTTTTTGAAAATAGGCAAGGAGACCGCCACTAATATGGTCCGGGTAAACAAGAATGATACCCTGCTGGAAACCTGTTTTAGCGGATTAGCACCGGGCTGGTATGCCGTCGCGCTTTA
>PLSN01000366.1 GCA_003165135.1 Bacteroidota bacterium | reverse complement strand
TTACAGCATTAGATACTACACAGAAACCCTAGCCAAAATTCATCATAGACTATTTTGATAAGGAGTCTGTCGCAAGCGGTACATTCAAGCTGGTAGCCGGCAGGCCTACAGCCGCAGATCAGGTAGATATAGGGGTGGGTTGGCTGAATAAAGGTGTGCTGACATTCTACTCATCGACAGGTGGCAAAGGAAATGAAACCGTGACGGTGACAGTCAAAGATGGCATAGTGACCGTCTCGGGTGCCGGCATCGAACTGGCCAATCAAAAAAACAAAGACGATAAGTCAGCCCTGACTTTCAATATCACTATACTGTAATTTTCAGATCATGCTATCAAACGATAAGACATATTTCAACTGGAGCGGCGGCAAGGATAGCGCCCTCGCATTGTATCATACACTTCAGTCAGGCATACACATTCCCGACCTGCTGCTTACATCCGTCAACACATCTGTAGACCGGATCTCCATGCATGGAGTGCGCACAGCGCTGCTGGAGATGCAGTCAGAGAGTATCGGCATACCACTCCGCAAACTAGAACTGCCTGAAGGCCTCAATATGACGGACTACAACCGTATCATGAGTGCTGCAGTGACAGACCTGCAGGCACAGGGCTATGGGCATACGGTCTTTGGTGATATATTTCTGGAGGACCTGCGCGTATACCGAGAGCAGCAGCTCGCACCGCTGGGTATCAAGGCACATTTTCCACTTTGGAAGCGCGATACGACAGAGCTACTGCATGAGTTCCTTGATCTGGGTTTCAAGACTGTAGTAGCATGTATCAAGTCCGAACTACTGGATAAGTCTTTTGCGGGCAGAGTAATAGACAAAGACTTTATAAAGGACCTTCCTAAAGGTGTCGATCCCTGTGGTGAGAATGGCGAGTTTCACACCTTCGTTTTTGACGGGCCGATCTTTAAGCAGCCTATACATTATACCACAGGTGAGGTAGTGTTTCGCGAGTATCAGCGCCCTAAGGATGATAAAGATAACTGTTTCTCATCTGATAGTGCACCACAGATGGGCTTTTGGTTTTGCGATCTGCTGCCTGTGGCATTACCTTCCTAAATCCCTGTCTGCCGACAGGCAGGCTCCCTGAAGGGAGGACTTAAATACAAAAAAGCTCACAGTCGTTAATTCCCCCTTTAGGGGATTTAGGGGTGGTATAACTCATCGAAACGTTAAAAACACGACATAAGGAAAATAGGACTTATATTAGCGCATATCTTTCCCCAAAACCATAAATGTCTACAAGGATAAAATTTCATATCTCAGTATCGGTCATGGCTATGGTATTTCTTTTTGCAGGTTGCAAAAAGGATCCTGCGATCAGCAATACCCCTACTAATGTGACTGTGAGTAATGTCAAGTCTCAGATCACGACCTCACCCACAGGTGTGATGGATACATTCGTATATACCTATGACAGCAATGGCAGGCAGCTCAGCAATCAAACAGATACTGTCGTCACCAGCTATGTATATGCTTCGGGCACCGTGACGATGAATATCGCACTGGCAGGAGAGACATTTACTACTATCTATAATACAAACACCGCAGGCCTTGCCACATCTGACAATAAGGGGGACTCATACGGCTATAACAGCCTCGGATATCTCACTATACTGTCGCATGCTGTATCAGGCGGATATGACTCTACGGCTTATACTATAGTGAATGGGAATGTCACCACATCTGTACAGCACCAGATAGATGCAACGACCAATAATACTGTCACCATCACCTATACATATCTCTCGACGATCGACAGCCGAAATTTCGGACTGGCATTTTTGGGTAAACAGAATACAAATCTGATCAGTACCGAAAATATCACTCAGGTCATCAATGGCTCGACCTATAGTGGGTCGTATACTTACACCTATACCTTCGATAGTAAGGGAAGGGTAGTGCAGCAGCTGCAGGCCAGCGGCTCTGATACTTATACTACCAGTTATACCTATTATTAATTTACAATTAACAATGTATAATTGACAATTGGGAAATTGCTTTTCGTTGTAAATTGTCCATTGTAAATTATCAATTGTTCAGGCTATTATCAAAGACGATATTCAGTGCGGCATTCACCACATCATTGACAGAACTGACCTGTCCATTGCTGCAGTAGCTGATAGCTATATCATCATCAGGGAAATATTCCAACACAGAGCTGAAGCCATCTATACCGCCATGATGTCCGTATGCCTTATGAGCGCCTACGGTAAATGACTCCATACCCATGCCGTATCCATCTACGATGTTTTGCATTTTGTCGAGGTGCCGTTGTTTGAACAATTTATGCTTGTATACTGCGACGATGAATTTATTAAGATCGGCAGGGGTGGAGATGAGCGCACCCGCACCGCCGAGTATGCTCATGTCTGCCTCGGGTTGCCTGGTCCAGTCATTATTGTATACATAGGAGTAGCTTTCTCCATTGTCAATATTGGTCTTATCGCCGTAGTAAGTGTTTTTGAGTCCTGCTTTTGAGATGACACGGTCATGTACGACCTCTTTGTATGGTTTGTCGAAGATATCCTCGATGATATAGCCGAGCAGGATATAGTTAGAGTTGCTATATTCAGCCTTGCTGTCCGGCGTGAAGTCCAGCGGATATTTTTTGATCATAGCTACGATCTCATCCTGTGTTTTTGGTTTTTCTTTCCATGCGGGCCAGTTGGGGTCATCGAGTATATTGTAGAGCCCGCTGCGGTGACTGAGCATCATACCAATAGTGATAGTTTTGGCACCGGGCAGCTCGGGAAAGTACC
>PLSN01000448.1 GCA_003165135.1 Bacteroidota bacterium | reverse complement strand
TGGCTGTTAAGCCCTCTCCTTCGGAGACTTGTCCGCCGAGGTGGAGGGTTGGGTGAGGTGGCTGTTTATATCCTCTATGAGTTTCGGGCCGTGGTATATGAAGCCTGAATATAATTGTACCAAAGTGGCTCCGGCTTCTATCTTTTCCATAGCATCGTGAGCGCTCATGATACCACCCACTCCGATTATAGGAAAACTTCCGCCTGATTGTTTGCTCAAATAGCGAATTACTTCTGTAGATAGCTCCGTGAGTGGCCGACCGCTCAGTCCGCCTGCGCCCATGGCCTCTATCTCAGATGGGAGGTAGTGTGGCAACTTCTCACGTCTGATCGTGGTATTTGTCGCGATCAGCCCGTCTATTTTGGTATCGGATACTATTGATATGATGTCATCCAGTTGCTCATGTGTCAGATCAGGCGCTATCTTGAGCAGGATTGGTTTGGGTTTGTTTTTACCTTGATTGATGTCCTGTAGCGAGAGCAATATCCTCGATAGCGAATCTTTCTCCTGTAGTTCACGCAGGCCGGGTGTATTGGGTGAGCTGACATTCACTACGAAGTAGTCTACAAAGTCATGAAGGATATTAAAACAAAGTTCATAGTCCTTGACCGCTTCTTCGTTTGGCGTGACCTTGTTTTTGCCAATGTTGCCGCCGACTATAACATTGCTTTTACGCTTAGCCAGGTTTTTTGCAGCTTGTATAGCGCCCACATTGTTGAATCCCATCCTATTGATGATGGCATGGTCTTCTTTCAGGCGGAATAATCGTGGTTTAGGATTGCCCGGCTGCGGTTTTGGGGTGATCGTACCGATCTCTATATGCCCGAAACCCATTTCAGCAAAGCCGTCTATGACCTCGGCATTTTTATCCAGTCCCGCTGCCAGCCCCACAGGATTTGGGAAGTCCAGACCGAAAAGTTTCCTGTGCAATGAGGGGTGTTCTACTTTGTTTCCACCTGCGAAGGTTCTTAAAAATGGGTTCCTAAGGGCTGAGATCGTGAGATGGTGTGCCGTTTCAGCATCCAGCTGAAATAAAAGAGGCTTAATAAGGGGATAAAAGTTCATGTGGCGGCCACAAAACTAAGGAAATAAAGAGCTTTGAGCATTACTTTTAGTTAACATCTTTCCCGTTAGCTATTTTGGTCAATTAGCCCTATTTTCGCGCCTTATGGAAAATATCAGGAATTTCTGCATAATAGCACACATTGACCACGGCAAGAGTACTCTGGCAGATAGGATGATCGAGACGACCAAGACGATCTCCGAGCGGGAGATGATGGATACAGTGCTTGACAATATGGATCTGGAGCGAGAGCGCGGCATTACGATCAAGAGCCACGCTATACAAATGGATTTCGCCAGAGGCGGCAAAAAATACGTACTGAATCTCATCGATACTCCGGGGCATGTGGATTTCTCTTATGAAGTATCTCGTTCTCTGGCTGCCTGCGAGGGTGCACTGCTGCTGGTAGATGCTTCACAAGGCATACAGGCACAGACTATCTCAAATCTTTATCTGGCAGTAGACCAAGGGCTCACCATCATACCTGTACTCAATAAAATAGATATGCCTGGCGCTAATCCAGAGGCAGTAGAAGATGATGTGATGAAGCTCATTGGCTGCACACGTGAAGATATCATCCGCGCCAGTGGCAGGACAGGTGAAGGAGTGGACAAAATATTTGATGCTATCCTCGACAGAATACCTGCGCCCAAAGGCGATATCAAAGCCCCGCTTAAAGCACTGATCTTTGACTCAGTATTTAATTCATTTAGGGGTGTCATCGCATACTATCGTATTTTTCAGGGCACACTAAAGAAGAATCAGAAGATACAGTTCTTCAATACAGGAGGGATTTATATAGCCGATGAAGTAGGTGTACTGCGTCTCGACATGGAGCCGCGCACCGAGATGCGTGCCGGAGATGTGGGCTATGTGATCACGGGTGTAAAGAATGCCAAGGAGATCAAGGTGGGTGATACGATTACCACGCTGGATAATCCATGCACGGAGGGTATACATGGTTTCGAAGATGTGAAGCCGATGGTATTTGCCGGGATATATCCGATGGACAATGACGATTTTGAGGACTTGCGTGACTCTCTTGAGAAACTGCAGCTTAATGATGCTTCATTGGTCTTCGAACCTGAATCATCTGTGGCATTGGGTTTTGGTTTCCGTTGTGGGTTCTTAGGATTACTTCACCTCGAGATAGCGACCGAGCGGCTCGAGCGTGAGTTTGACATGACGATCATTACTACCGTGCCGCAGGTGTCGTACGATGCTTTCCTGACCGATGGTACGATGGAGGTGATAAACAATCCCGCAGATATGCCGGAGGTACAGCGCATAGATCATTTCGAGGAGCCATATATCAAGGCGGAGGTGATCACAAAACCGGAATATATCGGTGCGATCATCGGCCTGTGTATGGAGAAACGCGGTGTCCTTATCAATCAGGACTATCTGACGGAAGACCGTGTGGAGCTGACTTTTGAGATGCCTATGGCGGAGATCGTATTTGATTTTTATGATAAACTGAAATCTATCTCCCGCGGCTATGCTTCATTTGATTATCATCAGATAGGTTATCGTCCCGGTGACCTGGTGAAAATGGACATCCTGCTCAATGCCGAAAAAGTCGATGCATTCTCAGCGATGATACACCGGTCGAAGGCTGAAGAGTTCGGTCGTCGTATGTGTGAGAAGCTCAAAGAACTCATCCCGAGGCAGATGTTCATGATACCTATACAGGCAGCCATAGGCGCCAAGATCATAGCCCGTGAAAGCATTTCTGCCATGCGTAAAGATGTAACAGCGAAATGCTACGGTGGAGATATAAGCCGTAAACGCAAGCTCCTCGAAAAGCAAAAGAAGGGCAAGAAAAAGATGCGTCAGTTCGGTAGGGTAGAGGTGCCACAGGAGGCATTTATCGCCGTGCTTAAATTGAACGATTAATTATTATCCTCCCCGCTGCTATTAAGGTCGGAATCAGGACTATCGCTCAGCGCAGGTTCCTGTATACTATAAACACGGGAACAAGCAGCTATTGTCTTCAGCAATACATGTTCGCGATCCTGAATAAAACTACCCTGAAAGGAGCCAAGATCTCCATCCCAGTATAAAATAACGGTTCCTTCTGTTAGAAATATCAGGTTTGGGCAGGTGCTACTTAATCTCAGGGATGTATCCCGGTTCTCAGCGAGCAAGTAGAAGGCGAGACTGCCCGCCAGCTGATAGTTTAGCTGGTTCCTTGCTTCTGTACGATTAAGGGTATCAACTTTTACTGTTTGGGGATCCACGATCACTTTTTCGATATGAATGATCTCCCCAAACGTCTCATGCTCCACTTTTTGGGAGAAAAGAGAGTGGGGAATCAGAAATAATAAAATACCTAGGAGCCTCATTATTAAACTAATGAGGCGAAATATGAGGAAATGATCAGAGAATACAAAACTTTTTTGCTGCAAGCGAAATATAGCGATCAATATGGTGTTGGCAAATCTTCATACAAAAAAGACGCAAATGCGTATTTTCGAGTTCTAAAACAATGAATAAATGGATATAACAGGTAGGCTAATACAAGTGCTCCAGGAGCAGGGTGGGGAAGGTAAGAACGGCAACAAATGGGCAAAGTGCGACTTCGTGATCGAGACGCAGGAAAAATTTCCAAAGAAAGTATGTCTCACGGCTTGGAATGACCTCATCGGAACCGTTAAAGGCTTCCCGATAGATTCAGAGATCAAAGCATCTTTTGACATCAGTAGCCGCGAGTATAACGGCAAATGGTACACAGATGTCAAAGCATGGAAAGTAGAACCATCAAGCGGTGGCGGCTCGCCGAGTGCACCAAGCAGGAATACAAATACCAACTACAGTAATTCTAATGGAGGGGGCAATAACAACACTTCAGTAGGAGAAGGTTCTCAGGAACGATATGTGTCAGAAGATGACCTTCCATTCTAAAAAAACATTCATGTCAAACGCAACTGATACCAGTTATAAACTGCTCGATGGAAAGAAGCTAGCCGATGAAATAAAATCGGAGATAGCGGCAGAGGTCAAACAACTCACTGCTACAGGAAGGCGTGCACCGCATCTCGCGGCTATTCTCGTCGGCAATGACGGTGGCAGTCTGACCTATGTAGGCCACAAAGTCAAAGCATGCGAGCAGGTGGGCTTCAAGTCTACCTTATTGCATTTCACTGATACTAGTATTACTGAGGAGTTTCTACTCTCGGAAGTGAAGAAGCTCAATGAAGATAATGAGATTGATGGCTTCATCGTGCAGTTGCCTTTGCCGAAGCATATCGATGCGGATAAGGTCATTATGTCGATAAATCCAGACAAGGATGTCGATGGTTTTCATCCTGTCAATGTCGGCAAAACT
>PLSN01000465.1 GCA_003165135.1 Bacteroidota bacterium | reverse complement strand
TGAGTTTGTATTCGGTCACAGGGACGGACATACCACTAAGACTGTCTCGAATGGACCGGAGATAGCGATAGTTAGCATGGAGCATATGGCTCATATTGGCCCTTATCTGCCCAGACTCCCAGTCGGGCAGTATGAGGTAACCGGCTATGAGAGCGATGATACTGCCCACGATGGTATCGACTACACGCTCCTCTGCCACCTCGACGAGGCCTACATGCATGAAGTGGAAAAGGATAAGAATATATGGCGTCATAAAGATCATCGCGATCATATACCTGTGCCGCTGAAAGCTATATGTGATAAGCATGAAGGTGAACATGAGTGCAAAGAGTATATTGGTACTCTGGATAAAGACAAGAACGGCCACACCTATTATACCACCAATCACAGTACCCAATATACGCTGCCTGTTTCGCTCGCGGGTCAGGCTAAAGGCAGGTTTTAGTACAAAGATTATTGTGATCAGCAGCCAATAGGTATGATGGCCGTGCATGACCAGTTTGGACAGAAGGAAGCCGGTAAGACATGCCAGCGCCATCCTTACTGCGTGGCGGAAAGTGAGTGAATCAAACGAAAGGTTGTACCGGAATAATTTCAAGTCAAAATCCTGATGTGACACAAATCGAGTGTGCTCGAGTGTTATGTTATCGCTTTTTAGTATTGGATAGTCATCTGTAAAGTAATGCTGTAGGTCTGTCACTACCCGGTACATATTTTGGATGTTGGTGAGCAGGCCATCCAGCATGGGTCGGCGATCATCATCTACCGTACAGGTCACTGCATCGGCCAGGGCGTTCATAGCGATAGAGATGTCAGGTCTGTCTTTCGGGCTGATATTATATTGTATAGCGGCACCGGTACTATCGAGTATTTCGGCGAGTCGTGAGATCGTGATGCTTATGGTTTGAAGTACCTCCGTTAGTGCATACTGCTCCCTGATGGCCTGATAGTCTATATGTGAGGCGGAGATCTTTTCGTACAGGTCCACTACTTCGTCGAATGTCAGTACCATGGCCCTTGCCTTTCGCGTAGACTGGCTGACTATCTTTTGATTTTTAAATAGCAGCTCGCGTACTTCGTTTTGTTTGTCACTCAGTATTACTTGTTGTGCGATCAATCGGGTGTATACTTCATCAAGCGGTACATTGGTATCATACAGCAGCCCTCGCAGGGACAGGTACTCCGCTGTCTCGCGGATACATTCGCCGAGTGCCCGCTGGGCAGAGCGGAGCGGGAATAATTGCAATATCAATATACTGACAGCGCTATACCATAGGGCACCACCGGTCAGGAATAGGCAGTTCTGCAATATCTTTAACGGTTCCAGTTCTTTGTCCATCTGGAGCGCCATCAGTAGCAACACCGCAGTGCCCACGAGCCCTGCACGGACACCATACATGGTAAACATGGCAAAGAAAAAAGCAAAGAAGGTCAGTGATGCGCCCATGACATATACATTCATCCGCAGAAATCCCGTGAGCAGCGAAATCAAAAAGATAAAAGCACAGCAGATGAGCATTGCATTGCGCTTGTGATGAGCAGGGCCGGGAGTATCACAGATACTCACACACAGGGCACCGATAGACATGGTCAGCCCGATATCAAAATGTCCCAGGTACGATGCCGCCAGTGATGGAAAAAGAATCAGCACAGACATCCTAAGCCCGTCAGCGAAATGCTGCCCGTAGAGAAATCGCTGTATGTCCTGTGGGAGATTATTCATGAATGGATCAATGGGCCCTGAATATGAAATGCCAAAGGTAAGACATGGGCAGGAGAAACTACAGGCAAAAGGTACATTATGATATCAAAAGGCGATACATTATTCAACCATCCCTAATGTATATTTTGTTCTTTATTGGTTAATATAAAGCATGAGAAGATTTAATATTAGTCTTAAGAACTATGTTATATCTTTACTTGCTCTCAATTATTTTATAACAATAAAAACCCAAAACAATGTCAACCACAACCCAATCAACGACCCATCAGGTCGCAAGCAAGCTGGTAGAAATGGCCCGCAAAGGACAGATAGCAGAGATCCAGCAGGAGCTATTCGGTGATGACGTAGTAAGCACAGAGCCAATGGGAGACAACCCGGTCGTCAAAGGTAAGGCAGCAGTGATCGAAAAAAGCAAAAAATTTGATGCTAATGTGGAAGAAGTGCATGGCAGCGAGGTGTCTGAGCCTTTGGTAATGGGCAATTGGTTTTCTATCACCTGGTCTTTCGATGCTACGATGAAAGGACGCGGTCGCCAGAAAATGGAAGAAATATGTGTCTATCAGGTCAAAGACGGAAAGATCGTATCCGAGCAGTTTTTCTTTTCGATGTAAGATATACTGCTTTAATTGTTTTGTAATGCCATCGCCAAAGCGGTGGCATTTTGCTGTAAGGACATATCGCGACATGTCCCTACACTATCATTCGGAATCTTCATCTTTCGGACCTTCTTTATCTTTTTTGCGTTTCTTAGTGACCTTGTCATCCTTACCAAACTTAAATGAGAGGCCAAGTTTCGCGTAGCGTGTCTGGCGTCTTTTGCTCAGGCTCTGTATATATTCATCGGGGACATCGTAGTTATATCCATGCACATTAGAGTTGAGAACATCGCTGATGCCAAAATTGATGGTCAGCGGGCCGAGTTCTTTGCTGGCAGCTACGTCAAAATAATATACCGGCAGGGTAGAGCCCTGAGGTACCGGTTTAGGGGCTTCATACGAGCCATTGATCTGCGCAGCAAAACCCATCGGGAATTTATAGACGATGATGCCTTTGGCAGTATAGCTATAGCCTGCATTGGTGAGCAGTACTGTCTTTGTCCCTTCCGGCAGGAAGGCTTGTATATTTGTATAGAAGGCATTTATATCTGCTGTGATAGTAAGGTTCTTGACCGGAAAGAATTTAAACGTGTTTTCCCATCCATAGTTGAACTTTCCTTTGCCATTCGCATATGTGGCCAGCAATACATTCGGAGTATTGTCGAGTGTGGTGTCAATGGTGATACCAACTATAGGATGCTCGGTATATCTGGCATAGACTGAGCTAAGCCAGTCTACCACCGAGTACGTCNNTGACTTCCCCCTGATTGATAAACTCAGGTTGAAGGGCAGCATTTCCTTTAGTATAATCCTGCTGGTCTATTACTTCGAGGTTGGGATTGATCTGGCCGGGACTTGGACGGTTGGTCTTGCGGGTCACATTGAGTTGAAATAAATTATGGTCATCCACTCCCTGCGACAGATAGAAACTCGGGAAAAAGCCCTCATAGAATGTAGCGTTGGACTGAGGATAATGATAGGAGAATGACTGACCTGTATTGATCAGCTGCCCTATGAAATAGTCCTCCTCATAGCGCACCCCGATCTGATACGCGAATCTTTTGATATGCTGTGAGATCGAGAAATAAGCTGCATCGATGGTCTCCTGTGTCAGAAAGTCAGAAGACAGTGGAGCATCTGATACAAAGCTGCTCAGACTATCCGAGTAACTGGATGTATTAGCGTATGAATTGGTACGCTTGTAGTATCCACGCACGCCATATTCGAGCTTGATGCTGTCGCGCATAGGATGTGTGAAGTCCCATTGGGCCGTCACCATATGGCTCTCAACGCCGCTGGGTATATTCTGCTTGAATATTTTGTTGGAGAGCAGGTTGCCATTGAGATCATAGCTGTTTGTGGTGTCGATGAATGCAGTGACTGATGTCTGGCGGTCATACTGCAGAGTGATATTGTATTCCTTGCCGCGCTTCGGGTAGGTATGTCTGAAGTCGAGCATTGTCGTATAGTTGCGGCGGGTCACGGCCTCCAGATTATAGTTTTTGCCGGTTGATGTTTCCGTCTTAGTACTGTCGTAGCTTACTTGGTTGGAGTTGATGATATTGTCAAACCAGCCAAAGACGACGGTCTGTGTGACGGATAGTGTATTCCTTTTATCTAAATAAAAATCCAGCCCTGCCCTGATATTCTCATACCTACGCTCGTTGGTCTTCTGCTGTCCCTGGTCAAAATAACTCGATGGGGCATTAACGTCATTCAGATTGATGCGGTTGTTATAACCGTATGTAGTATTGGTAGCTCCGTTCACATTGGCAGACAGCGACGCACCTATTACTCCTTTATGGACATTAATCATCGCCGAACCATTATACTGGTCATTGGTGCCTGCTACTGCGGTGATGAGGCCATTGTATCCCGGCTTGACATTATGCTTCATGACCACATTGATGATGCCGCCCGAAGCTGCTGCTTCATACTTTGCCGATGGGTTAGTGATCACCTCCACATAGTCTATCTGGTCAGATGGTATCTGGTCAAGCGTAAGCGTAGTAGGTTTCCCATCTACATATATCAGCGGGCTGTTATTTCTCAGGGTCACATTGCCATCGGCATCTACTGCCACACCGGGTAGGTTCTGCATCACATCGAGGGCATTGCCGCCGCGTGAGGAGATGTCCTTGTCTACATTAAAGACCTTCTTGTCTACTCCCAGTGTGGTCATGGCTTTCTCTGCAGTTATGGTCACTTCATTCATTTTATGCTCGGAGGTTGACATCGCCAGATTGCCTATGTTTAGCTCCGGGGTGGTGGCAGTGATGCTTATTTTTTTGATCAGGGGTGCATATCCTTCAAAGGTCGCTTTGAGTCTGAAGTTGCCTGTTGGTACATTGCTAAAGGAAAACCCGCCGTTGTCATCAGTGAGCATGCCCGCGATCAGAGAGTCTTTGCCGGCAGCTAATATGGACACCGCCACATAGCCCAGGCCGGTTTGCGTCTTTCCATCGGTTATTTTGCCATATACATGCCCTGTGTTTGGAGCCGGAACTGATAGCGCAAATGCCTCGGAGCAACCTAACAAGGAGATTAAAAATAGCAAGACATACGTCCGAAAAATACTAGCCACAATAAAATTTTTCCCAAAAAAGAGGTCTATTACTGATATATTCTATACAAAATCGGAATACACTTGTTTCCGCTCGGTGGATGGTTCAAAGAATAATTAAGGATTGTTAAATGTCCTATGAGTATTCTCTTCAAAATCTCCAATGGCATCTTTCCCTGCTTTTGTTTCTCCTTTTTTCAGACATCCTTTTTCCCACTTATACATATAAAAAATCCATTTTTGAAACTATTTGGCTAATTTTGCATAAAATATTAAATGTTTGATAATTAATGTAAAACAAATAAAATTAATTAACAGTTTAAATAATTAAATGTATAATTGAATTTGTAAATAAAACCTCATTTATTCTGCAATAACATGCTTATGCAAATATAAGCTTATTTTGCTAAAATAGCAATAACTATATTTTTTTAGTCTGTAGGCCGAGTAGGATTTTTAATAATTGCCGCTTTTCATGATATTGATATTGCCCTCATGTATAGTATTGCCGTCTCTGTCCTGTACGGCAT
>PLSN01000072.1 GCA_003165135.1 Bacteroidota bacterium | reverse complement strand
TGAAAATTTGAAAATTTGAAAATTTACAAATGGCGCATATTGTTTACCACCGTATTTTCTAATTCAAATTGTTATTAATGTTTTTAGTTTCTAAGTGTGCGATTTGAGAACATTTTTAAATTTTCAGATCAGCACATTTTCAAATTGTTAAGTGTGTGATCTGGAAACATTTTCAAATTTTCAAATCAGCACATTTTCAAATTCCTCAGATTCCTGTATACGTAAACGGACTGATCTGTCTCAATTCAGCCTTGATACTTTCACTCACATCCAGGGTCTCTATAAAGCTCTTGATACTCTCCTCAGTAATATGTGTGCCGCGTGTCAGTTCTTTCAGTTTCTCGTATGGCTTAGGATAACCTTCCCGGCGAAGGATAGTTTGTATCGCTTCTGCAGCTACTGCCCAGTTGTCATTCAGGTCGGAGACTATCTTGGCTTCATTGAGTAGTAGCTTGCTGAGGCCTTTATCTATACTTTTCAGGCTGATAAGTGTATGTGCTATCGGCACACCTATATTGCGTAGTACAGTAGAGTCGGTCAGGTCGCGCTGTAGGCGGGAGATAGGGAGTTTGGCTGACAGGTGCTCAAATATAGCATTGGCGATACCCAGGTTACCTTCTGCATTCTCAAAATCTATAGGGTTCACCTTATGCGGCATGGCGGAGGAGCCGATCTCGCCGGCCTTGACCTGCTGCTTGAAATAATCCATAGAGATATATGCCCACATGTCACGGCTCAGGTCTATAAGGATAGTATTGATGCGCTTCAGATTGTCAAACAACGCTGCGAGATTGTCATAATGCTCTATCTGTGTTGTATAACGGCTGCGCTCGAGTCCCAGCTTTTCATTCACGAAGTGATCGCCAAATTTGATCCAGTCTATCTGCGGGTATGCTACATGATGTGCATTGTAATTGCCTGTAGCCCCACCAAATTTCGCACTATAGGGCACATCGCCGAGCTGGGCTACCTGTTTCAGCAGGCGCTCGCTGAATACCAATAGTTCTTTCCCTAATCTGGTGGGTGATGCTGGCTGGCCATGTGTACGTGCCAGCATTGGTATATTGGCCCACTGGTGGGCTAGGTTGGTCACTATTGAGATGATCTTATCTAACTCCGGACCATATACCTCTGTGATAGCTTCTTTCAGCGATAGCGGGATAGCGGTATTGTTGATATCCTGAGAGGTAAGGCCGAAATGTATGAACTCAATATGCTTCTCAAAGCCCAGTGCTATCATTTTATCCTTCAGAAAGTACTCTACAGCTTTCACATCATGATTGGTTACTTTTTCATAGTCTTTGATGGCGTGTGCATCAGCCTCAGTGAAACTCTGATAGATGAGCCTTAGTTTTTCGATCTCATGATCGCCGAGCTTTTTGAGCTGTGGCAGCGGTATCTCGGTCAGCGCTATGAAATACTCTACTTCCACCCGCACCCTGTACTTCATAAGGCCATACTCCGAGAAGTAAGGCACGAGTTCATCGACTTTAGACCTGTAGCGGCCGTCTACAGGAGATATAGCAGTAAGTGGCGTCAGTGGCATGGATTTGTTTTGGATTAATGGCAAATGTAAGGATTTTGGGAAAGTAGGGGGTTTGTAATTTCAGTTATACATATAAATAATCCATATTTCCGCATATTGAGCAAATTTTCAGCCTTTTCTTAGTCAATAGATAATCAATTGATTGCACATAAATAAAAATAGAATTTTTAATAAAATTATGCATAATGAATATTTTACTTGCTTTAATAAGTTACTAAAATCAAATATAGCAAATAATGAATAGACTGAAAACGGTTTTGGGATTTTATGATAGCAGAAAACCTATCCTTGCCTGCAGGATGGACAATTTTTTGCCCAAGGTTGGTGTTTCTCACCAACATGTTTTAGTTATTTTAATTTCAGGTGCCATTATGCTTCAACACAAACAACGGCGGAATTATCCATTCTCAGTTATCAATTAAGAATTACCCCTTATAGTTCATCTTATTGGTGGCAAAGTCATAGAAGCCCTTAAACACAAGCCAGATGGGATTGTATCCCTGAAATCCAGTAGTGACGCCATATTGCACTTTCTCCTCCTCGGCCTGATAGGTACCAAAGAGCCTGTCCCAGATGATAAAGACCCCGGCGAAATTCTTGTCGATGTATTTATCATTGGCGCCGTGATGCACGCGGTGATTGGATGGCGTGTTAAAGATATACTCCAGCGGGCCGAGTCGGCGTATAGCCTCAGTGTGCAGGAAGAACTGAAAGAACAGGTTCAGTGCATAGCCCCCGATGACAAAAATGGGTGGCAGGCCGATCAGCACCAGTGGGATATAGAAGGCAGGGCTGATGAGCACCGTGAACCAGTTGAGCCGGTAGGCCACTGTCAGGTTCATCTGCTGGCTGGTATGGTGTATGAAGTGAAAGGCCCAGAAGAACTTGATGACATGGGATGCACGATGAAACCAGTAATAGCTGAAATCTACCAGCACAAATGTGATAAAAAACGTCAGCGCCGTGTGCTCAAAGGTGTGCAGCCTGAAGCGATAGAATATCCCGAGAAATGCCAGTTGATAGCCCGTGAGCAATAGTTTGACCAGCTGATAGCCGAGAAAGATGCTGATATTGGTAGCAGTGTCTTTGGCGTGATATACCTGCTTCTGCTTTCTCCAGCTCCATATCAGNNGTAAAAAGCACTGTCAGCGTGATGGCCAGTCTTTCCAATTTACTATGTCCTTGCAAAAACATATTGTGTTTTTAGAGCTTTGATATGATCTCGGGTATAAAGTTAAAAGTAAACAGGAATTGTTTTATTATTTCTCTGAAGCGAGGTTTTTTCTCATCGAAATTTCCCACACCAGCGCGGATGTTACATC